>JBDHSY010000084.1:0-9489 GCA_039808405.1 Xanthobacteraceae bacterium | reverse complement strand
GTGCTGTTCGTTTTGTTCCTCGCCGCGCGGCGGCTGGTCAACTCGCCGTTCGGCCTGTCGCTGCGCGCCATCCACAACAACCGCCTGCGCGCCGAAGCGGTCGGCATCCCGGTCGATCGCCGCCTGATCGCCGTCTACACCGTCTCGGCATTCTATGCCGGCGTCGCCGGCGCGCTGTTCACCCAGACGACGGCGCTTGCGTCCCTCGACGTGTTCTCTTTCGAGCGCTCCGCCGACCTTCTTCTGATCCTCGTAATCGGCGGCGGCGGCTATCTCTACGGCGGCATCATCGGCGCGGTGGTGTTCAAGATTCTGCAGGAAATCTTTTCCTCGATTACTCCGCAATACTGGCTGTTCTGGATCGGCCTCGTATTCGTCGTCATCGTGCTGATCGGGCGCGAGCGTATGCGCCGCTGGGTGCGCGTGGCGCCGGACGTTTTGCTGCGCAGGCTCGGCCTGTCGCGCGGCGCGGACGGGCGCGGAAGCGGAAGCGGGGGCGCCGAGCCATGACGCTGGCGCTGGAAACGGTCGGCCTCGACAAGCGTTTCGGCGGCCTGCACGTCACCTGCGACCTTGCGCTCAAGGTCGAGGCCGGCGCGCGCCACGCCTTGATCGGCCCCAACGGCGCCGGCAAGACAACGGTGATCAACCTGTTGACCGGCGTACTGACCCCGGGCGCCGGCCGCATCCTGCTCGAGGGCCGCGACATCACCGCGCTGCCGGTCCATCGCCGGGTGCGGGCGGGGCTTGCGCGCACCTTCCAGATCAATCAGCTCTACCCCGAGCTGACGCCGCTCGAGACCATCGGCCTCGCCGTGTCCGAGCGGCTGGGGCACGGCGCCGACTGGTGGCGGCGGCGCGGCACGCGCGCGGAAGTCAACGACGAGATCGCCCGCCACCTTGCGCATTTCCGCCTCACCGACGTCTGCGACGAGCGCACCGTGACGCTGCCTTACGGCAAGCAGCGGCTGTTGGAGATCGCGGTCGCCATCGCCTGCGGCCCGCGCGTCCTGCTGCTCGACGAGCCGGCCGCCGGCGTGCCGGAGAGCGAGCGCCACGACATCCTCGCCGCCGTCGCCTCGCTGCCGCGCGACGTCACGGTGCTGTTGATCGAGCACGACATGGACCTGGTGTTTTCCTTCGCCGACCGTATTTCCGTGCTGGTCAACGGCGCGCTGCTGGTCGAGGACACGCCCGAGCGCATTGCGCGCGACCCGCAGGTGAGGGCGGTCTATCTCGGCGAGGCGCACGATGCGTGACCTGCTCGTCATCGAGGAGTTGCGCGCCGGCTACGGCGAGGCCGTGGTGCTGTCGCGCTTCTCGCTGACCGTCGCGCAGGGCGAGGTGCTGGCTCTGCTCGGTCGCAACGGCGCCGGCAAGACCACGCTGATCAACGCGATCGTCGGGGCGACGCGGCGCTTTGCCGGCCGGATCGCGCTCGACGGCCGCGACATCACCCGCCTGCGCGCCGACCAGCGCGCCCGCGCCGGCATCGGCTGGGTGCCGCAGGAGCGCAACATCTTTCGCTCGCTCACCGTCGAGGAGAACATGAGCGCGGTGGCGCAACCGGGCGAATGGGACATCGCAAAGGTCTACGAGCTGTTTCCGCGGCTCGAGGAACGCCGCCGCAATTTCGGCAACCAGCTTTCGGGCGGCGAGCAGCAGATGCTGGCGATCGGCCGCGCGCTGGTGCTCAACCCAAAGGTGCTGTTGCTCGACGAGCCGACCGAGGGGCTGGCGCCGATCATCGTCGACGAACTGCTGGCCGCGCTGCGCCGCGTTACGCGGGTCGGCGCCACCTGCGCCATCGTCGTCGAGCAGAACGCACGAAAGATTCTCGGCCTCGCCGACCGCGTTGTGATATTGGAGCGGGGCGGCATCGTGCACGAGGCGCCGAGCGCGACGCTCAGGGCCGACCCGTCCGTGCTGGAACGTTTTCTCGGCGTCTCGGGCGGGGCCGGCGCGCCGCGCGATCCGGCCTGACGCCGCATCAGGGAGAACAAGAAAATGCAACGAACCAGGCCGCCCTTCCGCGCCGACCATGTCGGCAGCCTGCTGCGCCCGTTCCGCGTCAAGGACGCGCGCACCAAGCGCGCCAAGGGCGAGATCTCGGCGGACGACCTGCGCCGCATCGAGGATTCCGAGATCGAGAAGGCCATTCACAAGCAGCGCGAGGTGGGCCTCAGGCTCGCGACCGACGGCGAGTTCCGCCGCTCGTGGTGGCATTTCGATTTTCTCGCCCATCTCACCGGCTGCGAACTGTACGAGACCGAGGGCATCAAGTTCGCCGGCGTGGTGACGCGCGGCGAGAACATCCGCACCAACGGCCGCATCGATTTCCCCGACGACCATCCCATGCTGGCGCATTTCAGGTTTCTCAAGGACAGGTGCGCCGGCACCGGCCTGACGCCGAAGATGACGATTCCCTCGCCGGCGGTGCTGCATTTCCGCGGCGGACGCAATGCGATCTCGACCGACGTCTATCCGGAGCTGGGGCCGTTCTTCGAGGATCTCGGCCGAGCCTACCGCAAGGCGGTCAGGGCGTTCTACGATGCCGGCTGCCGCTATCTGCAATTCGACGATACGGTGTGGGCGTATCTGTGCTCCGAGGAGGAGCGCAACAAGGTGCGCGCGCGCGGCGAGGAGGTCGACGGGCTGCAGCAGACCTATGCCCGCGTCATCAACTACGCGATCGCCGAGCGCCCCGCCGACATGGCGATCACCACCCACGTCTGCCGCGGCAACTTCCGCTCGACCTGGATTTCGTCGGGTGGTTACGAGCCGGTGGCCGAGACGCTGCTCGGCCGCACCAACTACGACGGCTATTTCCTCGAATACGATTCCGACCGCGCCGGCGGTTTCGAGCCGCTGCGCTTTCTGCCGAAGGGCGACAAGGTGGTGGTGATCGGCGCCGTCACCTCCAAGTCGGGCCAGCTTGAACACAAGGACGACATCAAGCGGCGGCTGGAAGAGGCGTCGAAGTTCGTGGCGCTGGAGCAGCTGGCGCTGTCGCCGCAATGCGGCTTTGCCTCGACCGAGGAAGGCAACGTGCTGACCGAGGACGAGCAGTGGGCCAAGCTGCGCTTCGTCGTCGAGGTCGCCGACGAGGTGTGGGGGCGGTAGCGCCCGCTTCCGTTATCCCCGCCGTCACGCGCCGGCGGGGTGGGCGCGCGCCTGGATCCGGCGCACCCGCTCGCGGTGGGCGATATAGAGGCCGCTGGCGATGATGATGGCGGTGCCGATCAGGGTCCAGCCGTCGGGAAAGTCGCCGAACATGACAAGGCCGAGGATCGTGACCCATATCAACTGCGAATAGGCGAGCGGCGCCAGCACCGAGGCGTCGGCGTAGCGGTAGGCGACCACGATGATCCAGTGTCCGGCGGTGGAGGCGGCGCCGATCACGACCGCGATCAGCAGTTGTTGCTGGGTCGGCGCGACCCAGACGAACGGCACCAGAGCCGTGAGCACCACGAAGCCGACCAGCGCCGAATAGGTCATCGTCGTGGCGGGGCGATCGACGCCGCTGATCTGCCGCGTCAGCACCAGCGCGAACGACCAGCCCAGCGCCGACACGATGGGGAAGATCGCCGCCGGCTGGAAGGCGCTGGTGCCCGGCCGGATCACGATGAGCACGCCGAGGAGCCCGACGATGGTGGCGAGCCAGCGCCGGATGCCGACCTTTTCCGCCAGCATGACGATCGACAGGCAGGTGACGAACATCGGCGCGACGAAGGCGGTCGCCGAGGTTTCGGCGATCGGCAGGTAGCGCAGGCCCCAGATGAAGAACAGCGTCGAGCAGGTCAGCCCGAGGCCGCGCAGGATCTGCAATCCGGGCCGGCGCGTGCGCAGCACGTTGTTGTCGCGGCCGAACGGCCACAGCGTCGTCGGCAGCATGATCAGCGCGAAGACGGCGAAGCGGATCCAGGCGATCTCGATGGGCGGCAGTTCGCGCGTCAGGTATTTTGCCAGCGCGTCCGAGCACGCCAGAAACACCGTCGAGGCGATGATCAGGACGATGCCGCGCAGCGGGCTGTCGGTACGCTGCGGGATGCGTCCGGGAGGGCGGGCCGCAGCGGGAAGGGGAGCCGGATGAGGCGCGCGCGACCGGGACAACATCGATTCGTGTAAAGACTCAGCGGAAAACGCCACTCAACGCGAATCGGCGAACGGCAGCAAGGGAGGGCCGCGCAACGGCGACCACGCGCGGGCGCATGACCCGGGCTGCGGTCAGCCCGCGCCGGCCCGGCGGAACAGGAAATTGTTGCAGTAGTCCGGCGCATCCCAGAAGCGCGCGCCATCGCTGCGCTGGTGGACTGCCGGATCGAAGCGCGCGAGCGGGTGAAGGCGGCCGCGCCAGACGAACTCGCCCGTGTAGCCCAGCGCCGCGAGATGGGAAAACACCGGGCGCACGTCGCCGCTGGCATGATGGCGGGCTTCGCATTCGAACAACAGCGCCGGCGCCTGTTCGGTCAGAATACGCTCCGCGCCGCGAAACACCTCGAGCTCCGCGCCCTCGACATCGATCTTGATGAACGCGAGCCGCTCGCCGGGCGGGAAATAATCGTCGAGCGCGACGACGTCGATTGCAAATTGCCGATGATTCCCCTCGACCGGTCGCAGCGAACCGCCGGCCGGCGCTCCATCCGGAACATGAAAGCCGAGTTTGCCGGACGTGGAGGACACGCCCTTGGTTTCGATGGTCACATTGGGAGCGGCGAGCCGTTTCAGATTGTCGGCGAGATCGGGCTGCGGCTCGAATGCGACCACACGGCTCGCCCAGCGCGACAGCCAGAACAAATAGCTGCCCTTGAAGGCGCCGATATCGCAGACCAGCGCCGAAGGGCCGATGCACGTCCGGGCGGCCGACAACTCGGCGCGCTCGTCGCGCAGGCGCGCACGCATCGCCCGCCACCAGAAACGCGACTGTTGACCGATCGCCATCGCCTTCTCCGGCCCGCGGCTGACCTGCAGCGTCGGCTTCTGAGAATTATGGTGTGGTATCAATTATTTATATGCTCTTGGTGGGGGAGGGAGGACTCGAACCTCCGAAGCCATACGGCGGCTGATTTACAGTCAGCTCCCTTTGCCACTCGGGACACTCCCCCGGCCGTGGGGGCCGGGCGCCTTCCCACCGCGGGAGCCTGACGGCCCCCGGCTGGGCGCGTTTATGGGCGAACGGTGCGGCGAAAGTCAACCGCGGACGAGAAGGTTTTGCCGCGCTCCGCCTGCTTTTCCCGCGCAGCGGCGGAATTGCCAAACCGGGGCGCCTCGTGACACAAGCGCGCCATGATGGATCGTCCGCCGCACAAGCGTTTTCCGCCCGGCCGCAAGGGCCCGCGCCCGCCCGGCGGCCGCCCCCCGCGCCACCAGTCCGGCGTCGCGCGCGATGGCGTCGTCCTTTACGGCTGGCACACCGTTTCGGCGGCGCTCGCCAATCCGGCGCGCAAGATCCGCAAACTGATACTCACCGAGAACGCCGCGCGGCGGCTGGCGGAGGCCGGCCTCGTTCCCTCCGTCGCACCGGAGATGGTGCGGCCGGCGGAGATCGACAGGCTGCTCGGCCCCGACGCCGTGCATCAGGGATTTTTCGCCGAGGCGGAGCCGCTTGTCGGGCCGAGCCTCGATGCGCTGCCGCGCGAGGGACTGATCCTGGTGCTCGATCAGATCACCGATCCGCACAACGTCGGCGCCATTCTGCGTTCGGCGGCGGCGTTCGCGGTCAAGGCGGTGGTGACGACCGCGCGCCACAGCCCGGAGGCGACCGGCGTGCTCGCGAAGTCCGCATCCGGTGCGCTGGAACTGGTGCCGCTCGTCACCGTGCAGAACCTTGCGCGCGCGCTCGCGGCCATGAACGAGCAGGGCATTCTGACCGTCGGCCTCGACAGCGCGGGCGATGCCGATCTGGCCAGCCTGCCGTTGACCGCGCCGCTGGCGCTGGTGCTGGGCGCGGAAGGCAAAGGCTTGCGGCAGCTCACCCGCGAGACCTGCGCCAGCGTGGCGCGGCTCGACCTGCCGGGCGACATCAAGAGCCTCAACGTGTCGAACGCCGCCGCACTGGCGCTCTATATCAGCGCATCGCGGCTCGGGCTCATGGGATAGAGCATGATCCCGAAAAGTGGGAACCGGTTTTCGGAAAAGATCATGCTCAAACAAAGAGATAATCGCTAGAGTCAGATTCAGCCAAGTTGGATTAGGCTCCAGCGTCGGCGCGCCGCACCCGCTCGGGCGTGATGGCGGCGAGGTCGCGGCAGCCGGTCAGCACCATGGTCGCCTCGAGCTCGGCCCGCAGGATGCGCAGCACATGGGCGACGCCGACGGCGCCGGCGGCGCAAAGCCCGTGGACGAAGGCGCGGCCGATCAGCACCGCGCTGGCGCCCTGCGCCAGCGCCTTGAACACGTCGCTGCCACGCCGGATGCCGCCGTCCATGAGGAGCGGCAGACGTCCGCCGACCGCGCCCGCGATCTCCGGCAGCACCGCGATGGTGGCGGGCTGCCCGTCCAGCACCCGTCCGCCGTGGTTGGAGACGACGAGGCCGTCGGCGCCGGCACCGAGCGCGCGCGTGGCGTCCTCGGCGGTCATGATGCCCTTGAGCACCAGCGGCAGCCTGGTCTCGCCACGCAGCCAGTCGATATCGCGCCAGGTCGCGGCCGTGGCGATCAGCGGGCTGTCGAACAGCGTGCCGGAGGCCGCAGGCGGCAGCGGCGGCAGGCCGCGCAGGTTGACCGCCTCGATGCCCGGCGGAAAGGCGAAGCCGGCGCGCTGCTCGCGGTTGCGCAGGCCCGAGATCGGCGCATCGACGCTGACCACCAGCGCGCGATAGCCGGCGGCCTCGGCGCGGCGCACCAGATCGCGCGTGAAGGCGCGATCGTGCTGGATGTAGAGCTGAAACCATAGCGGCGTTTCGGCGATGCCGGCGATCTCTTCGAGCGCGACGCTGGCTTGCGTGCTGACGACCATCGCCGCCTGCATCGCGGCGGCGCCGAGCACGGTCGCGAGTTCGCCGTCGGGGTGGGCGAGCTTTTGGTAGGCGACCGGCGCCAGCAGGATCGGATGATCGAGCCGCGTGCCGAACAATTCGCAGGCGGTGTGGCCGCCGGCGAGATCGGACAGCACCTGCGTGCGCAGCCGGAGCCGGGCGAAGGCGGCGCGATTGTCGGCGGCGGTCGCCTCGTCCGCCGCGCCGCCGTCGAGATAGGCCCAGGCGCCGGGGCTGACGCGCTCGCGCGCCAGCGCCTCGTAGTCGGCGACCGCGGCGACGTGCGGCGGAATCTGCGCGAGCTTGGCGAGCGGCGCGGTCATCGGTTCAGGTGTCGCACCATTCGCGCAGCAGGTTGTGATAGAGCCCGGTCAGGCGGCCGACCGCCGGCTGCGCGGGATCGTTCTGCGCAAGCCCCTGGATGGTGTTGTCGAGTTCGAACAGCAGGGCGCGGCGCGAGTGCTCGCGCACCAGGCTCTGGGTCCAGAAGAACGCGCCGAGCCGCGTGCCGCGCGTCACCGGCGTGACCTGATGGAACGAGCCAGACGGATATAGGATCATATGCCCGGCCGGCAGCTTGAAGCGGTGCCGCTCGATCTCGCCCTGGACGATCAGTTCGCCGCCCTCGTAGTCGTCGGGGTCGCTGAGGAACAGCGTCGACGACAGATCGCCGCGGATGCGCGTGCCGCTGGCCGGTACGGTGAAGATGGCGTTGTCGATGTGGTCGCCGTAGTTGCCGCCGCCGGTATAGCGGTTGAAGCGCGGCGGCAGCACCTTGAGTGGCAGCGCGGCGGCGACGAAGTGGCTGATCTGGCCGAGGCGATCGAGCAGGAACTCGGACAGCTGCTGCGCCAGCGGATCGTCCTGCGACAACTGCTCGTTGGCCTTGGCGCGGATCGCGACGTGGCCCGCGGTGGCGCGGCCGTCCTGCCACTGCGCCTGCCCGAGCAGTTCGCGGAAGCGTTTCACTTCGTCCGGGCTCAGCACGTCGGCTATGATCTGGATCATCGGCGGGGTCCTCTTCTCGAGCGTTTCTCTAGCATCGTGTCAGGCTTTGCCATAGCGCAAGTGGGGGCGGCGGCGATTTAGAGCCTGTCGCAACTCGAGCGGGACCGGCTTTGCGCCCGAGCAAACGAGAATGCCCCGGCAGCGGCGCCGGGGCATTCGGGAGGTTTGCGACGTCAAGTCCGGGGCATCAGAACTTGAAACTGGTGCTGATCCGATAGGTTCTGGGCGGGCCGAGGAAGGCACGTCGCGCCGACCAGTTGAGTGCGGTCGCGTACTGCTCGTCGAACACGTTGTCGACGTTGAAGCGGACGTGGACGTCCTTGTGAACCTCGTAGGACGCCATCAGATGGGTCAGGAAATAGCCGGGCAATTTTCCGGCCGCGCCGTTCTTGACGATGCGGGCCGCATCGTCGGGCCGGCCGACCCAGGATTCCCCGACATATTGCAGCCCGGCGCCGAGCGTCAGGTTGGTGGTCGGAATGCGGTAGGTGGTCCAGACATTGCCCGAGAAGCGCGGGGTGAATGCCAGTTCGTCGCCGTTCGAGCCCGGTGCGAGCGTATCGATGATGGCGTTGTGCCGGCGCTCGCTGTTGAGGAACAACAGGCCGCCGAAAATCTTCCAGTCCGGGCTGAGATCGCCCGAAGCGCCGAGTTCGAGGCCCTGCACGATCTGCTCGCCGTACTCGATGTTGCCGCCGACGACGAACGGGACGTAGTGCTTCTCGGTCCTGAACAGGGCGGCGGTCGCGGTCAGCCGCTTGTTGAAGAAGTCCCACTTCACGCCGGCTTCGTAGTTGCGCGACTGCACCGGCCTTGCACCGGGCACCAGCCCGGGGAAGGCCGAGCCGTCGCCGGTGCGGGAAATGTCGGCGTTGGACAGGTACGATCCCGGCGGCAGATGCTGCACGCCATAGGAGACGTAGAGGCTGCCGTCCTCGACCGGCTTGTAGACGAGGCCGACCTTGCCGTTGAAGGTGGTGTGCGAATAGCTGAAGCCGTCGTTGCCGCCGGGCACCGGCAGCCCGGCCGCGGTCTTGCTCGAAATGCCGACCTCGTAGTGCTCGACACGGACGCCGCCGGTCAGCTGCCATTGCGGGCTGAACTTGATGGTGTCGTAGAAGTAGGCCGCAACCGTATCGACCTTGACGCCCGCGGTCTGGATCGGGTTGAACGGCGCCGCGCCGGCACGGTCGGGGTCCGGATTGAACACGTTGGTGCGAAGCGCGGGGTTGGCGGTTACGCTGATCGTGCCGAAACGGTTGGCGTCGGACGTCTCGTGGCTGACCTCGAGGCCGGTGGCGATCGAATGATTGACGAACCCGGTGTCGAAGTTGGCCGAGAGGTTCGTCGTGTTGGTGATGGACTGGTTGATGCGATCGTAGAACATCGTCATGGTGTCGACGCTGTTGACGTTCGGCGGCGCGCTCATGTTGAACGGGGTGGTGAAGCGTGCCGTCCGGTCGACATGAGTCCATCGCGTCTGGTTGGTGATCGTCATCCGCTC
>JBDHSY010000083.1:0-9610 GCA_039808405.1 Xanthobacteraceae bacterium | reverse complement strand
GCACGGGCTGCTGTCGAACGTCACCTATCCCTCGCTGTCGGGCACGGCCGTGTTCACCGACTTCGTCGACCTGCCCTCGCAGCTCTACGAGCACTGGCAGGAGCGCCCCGAGGTGCTGCGTGCCTTCGCCCGCCATTACCAGACCGGCGAGCCGTTGCCCGACGACCTGTTGCAGCGCTTCCTTGCCGCGCGGAAGTTCAATCAGGGTTTTGCCACGGTGGAGTTCGTGGCCTCTGCGCTGCTCGACCTTGAATTCCACACCCAGCCGGCGGAAGCGGCGCGCGACGTCCATGCGTTCGAAAAGCGCGAGCTCGAAAAAATCGGCATGCCGGTGGAAATCGCGATGCGCCACCGGCCGCAGCAGTTCGGCCACATCTTCTCCGGCGATCACTATGCCGCCGGCTACTACAGCTACATGTGGTCGGAGGTGATGGATGCCGACGCCTTCGGCGCCTTCGAGGAGGCCGGCGACATCTTCGATCCGGCGACCGCAAAACGCCTGCACGACGACATCTATTCCTCGGGCGGCTCGCGCGACCCGGAGGAGGCCTATGTCGCCTTCCGCGGCCGCCAGCCGGAAGCGGACGCGCTATTGCGGCGGCGCGGCCTGATCGACACCGAGGCCGCCTGACATGACAATGCCAATGCTGCGATCGTGGCTCCGCGCCGTCGCTATCGCCGCCGCCCTCGTCGCCGGCACCGGCGCGGCATCGGCGCATCCGCATGTCTGGGTCACCTCGCACAGCGAGGTGATCTACGCTGCCGACGGCACCGTCACCGGCGTGCGCCACCGCTGGACGTTCGACGAGATGTTCTCGACCTATGCGCTGCAGGGCATCGAGACCAAACAGAAAGGCGTCTACAGCCGCGACGATCTTAAAGCCCTGGCGCAGACCAACGTGGAGTCGCTGAAGGAGTACGCCTTCTTCACCTTCGCCAAGGCCGACGGCAAGACGCAGCGATTCCAAGAGCCGGTGGACTATTACCTCGAATACAAGGACTCGGTGCTGGTTTTGCACTTCACGCTGCCGTTCAGGGCCCCGTTCAAGGCGAAGAAACTGGCGCTCGAAGTGTTCGATCCGTCCTATTTCGTCGATTTCACGCTCGCCAGCGATGACCCGGTCAAGCTGGTCGGGGCACCCGCCTCGTGCCAGTTCGCCATCGAGCGGCCGAAGTCCGGCACGCCCAGCGCCCAGCAGCCGATCAGCGAGGAGAGCTTCCTGAGCGACGCCTTCGCCAACTACGGCGCGATGTTCGCCAACAAGATCACCGTCGGCTGCTCATGACGGCAGACTTGAGCCCGCCCGGCGACCGCCGCGGCCTCCGCCTCGTCGCGGGGCTGATGGCGGCGCTGGCGCTGCTGATGCTGGCTGACGCGCTGTGGGCGCAGGCTCTGGCGCAAAATCCGTTCGGTGCCGGCAAGGGAGCGGCGAGCGCCGCCAAGGCCGAGGCCGGCGGCGTGGTGGCATGGCTGTTGGCCAAGCAGGCCGAGTTCTACCGCGCCATGTCGGCAACCATCCGCGCCGCCAAAAGCGACGGCAGCGCCGTCGTCACGCTGCTCGGCATCGCCTTTTTCTACGGCATCTTCCACGCCGCCGGCCCCGGCCACGGCAAGGCGGTGATCTCGTCCTACCTCGTCGCCAACGAGGAGACGGCGCGGCGCGGCATCGCGCTGTCGTTCGCCTCCGCCTTCATGCAGGCGCTGGTGGCGATCGTCATCGTCGGCGTCGCGGCGTGGCTGCTCAACGTCACCGCCAAAACCATGTGCGGCACCGAGCGCGCCGTGGAGATCGCAAGCTACGGCCTGATCGCGGCGCTCGGGGCGCGACTGATGTGGGTCAAGGGCAAGGGCCTGCTCCGCACGCTGGCGCAGCCGGCGGCGCTGGCCTCTCCGGCGCTGGCCACTGCGGCCGCCGGCGCAAGCGGCCATGGCCACGGCGCCCACGGCCACGATCACGACCATCATGGTCACGATCACCATCACCACGTCCACGACGACGCCTGCGGCTGCGGTCACAGCCATGGGCCGGAGCCGGCGGCGCTGGCCGGGCCGCAGGGCTGGCGTCACGGCCTCGTGGCGGTGGCGACCGTCGGCGTCCGGCCGTGCTCCGGTGCCATTCTGGTCTTGGTGTTCGCGCTGGCGCAGGGCCTGTTCTGGGCCGGCATCGCCGCCACCTTCGCGATGGCGTTCGGCACCGCCATCACGGTCACGGGCTTTGCGCTACTCGCCGTGTCCGCCAAGGGACTGGCGCGCCGGCTCGCGAGCGGCCGCGGCGGCCGCGCCGCGACCCTGCTGCGCGGCATCGAGTTCGGCGCCGCGATGCTGGTCATGCTGTTCGGCCTGGCGCTGCTCTCCGGCATTATGGCGGCGGAGCGGACCGCCTGTTTTTGAGCCTCCCGTCCCTTGACAGGCCCTCACCCGCGCGCCAAGCCAACGGCATGACGCCCGACGCCGCCCCCGAGCCCGCCCAAGCGACCACCGCCGCCGCACCGGAGCGGGTCGGCGTGCTGCTGGTCAACCTCGGTACGCCCGACCGCGCCGACGCCAGGGCCGTGCGGGTCTACCTGCGCGAATTCCTGTCCGACCGGCGCGTCATCGAGAATCAGGGTCTGGTCTGGAAGCTGGTGCTCAACGGCATCATCCTGCCGCGCCGGCCGGCCGTGAAGGCCCGCGACTACCGGAAGATCTGGAACGTCGAGAAAGACGAATCCCCGCTGTTCACCTTCACCCGGGGGCAGGCCGACAAGCTCGCCGCGGCGCTCGCCGGGCACGGTCACGTCGTGGTGGACTGGGCGATGCGCTACGGCAACCCATCGATCCGCTCGCGCATCGATGCGCTGGCCGCCGCCGGCTGCACCCGGCTTCTGGTGGTGCCGCTCTATCCGCAATATTCCGCCGCAACCTCGGCCACGGTGTGCGACGAGGTGTTTCGCACCCTCATCGACATGCGCGCCCAGCCGACGCTGCGCGTCGCCCCGCCCTACTACGACGACCCGGCCTATATCGAGGCGCTCGCGGTCTCGATGGAGCGCGCGCTCAAGGCGCTGCCGTTCACGCCGGAGGTGATCCTGGCCTCGTTTCACGGCATGCCGCAGTCCTATATCGACAAGGGCGACCCTTATCGGGCGCAGTGCGCCGCGACCACGCAGGCACTGCGCGCGCGGCTCGGTCTCGACGACACGAAGCTGATGCTGACCTTCCAGTCGCGCTTCGGCAACGAGCCGTGGCTGCAGCCCTACACCGACGAGACCGTCAAGCGGCTGGCCCGCGAAGGCGTCAGGCGGATGGCGGTGGTGACCCCCGGCTTTGCCGCCGACTGTCTGGAAACGCTCGAAGAAATCGCTCAGGAAAACGCCGGCTTCTTCCGCGACAACGGCGGCGAGGAGTTCGCGCTGCTGCCCTGCCTCAACGACAGCGACGAAGGCATGGTACTGCTGCGCAAGCTTGTGACGCGCGAACTGTCCGGCTGGCTTTAGAGCATGATCCCGAAAAGTGGGAACCGGTTTTCGGACAAGATCATGCTCAAACGAAAGAATAGCCGACGGGCCTGATTCAACGCAGCTGGATCGGAGCCTCGCGGCACCCCGCCGCCCCGATCGAACCTGAGGCGCCGCGCGCATCACCTAAACCGGGGGTGGGCGCTGCTCCCACCGTCGTGCTAGGTTTGTGACGATCGTGGCACCGCGGTCCGCCGCAGGGGGTTTTGCATGTTCGGCTTCGACATCTTCGCCATCGTCTTTGCGCTCCTGATCGTTTTCACGCTGCTCGCCGGCGTCAAGACGGTGTCGCAGGGCTACAACTGGACGGTGGAGCGCTTCGGCAAGTTCACCCGCACGCTGGAGCCCGGCCTCAACATCATCGTGCCGTTCCTCGACCGCATCGGCCGCAAGGTCAACATGATGGAGCAGGTGATCAACATTCCCGAGCAGGAGGTGATCACCCGCGATAACGCCACCGTCACCGTGGACGGCGTCACTTTCTATCAGGTGTTCGACGCGGCGAAGGCGAGCTACGAGGTGTCCAACCTCGTCGAGGCCGTGACCACCCTGACCATGACCAACATCCGTTCGGTGATGGGCGCGATGGACCTCGATCAGGTGCTGTCGCATCGCGACGAGATCAACGAGCGGCTGTTGCGCGTGGTCGATGCGGCGGTGGCGCCGTGGGGCCTCAAGGTCAACCGCATCGAGATCAAGGACATCGCCCCGCCCGACGATCTGGTCGAGGCGATGGGGCGGCAGATGAAGGCCGAGCGCGTCAAGCGCGCCGAGATCTTGCAGGCCGAAGGCCAGCGCCAGTCGGAGATTTTGCGTGCCGAGGGCGCCAAGCAGGCGCAGATCCTGCAGGCCGAGGGCCGCCGCGAGGCCGCCTTCCGCGATGCCGAGGGCCGCGAGCGCGCCGCCGAGGCCGAAGCGCGCGCCACCGAAATGGTCAGCGAGGCGATCGGCCGCGGCGACCTGGCGGCGCTCAACTACTTCGTCGCCGACCGCTACATCAAGGCGTTCGGCCAGCTCGCGGAATCCCCGAACCAGAAGATCATCATGCTGCCGATCGAGGCGACCAGCATGCTGTCCTCGCTCGCCGGCATCGGCGAGATCGCCAAGGCGACGTTCGGCGACGCGGTGGCCGGCGGCGCAAGCGCGACCGGTGGCGCCGCGCGGCGGCGCCCGACCGTGCCCAACACCGACACGCCGCAGGGCTGAGCGCGCGGCCATGACGGACATCGTGGTCACGCTCGGCACCTGGAACTGGCTGATCGCCGCGCTGGTGCTGATGGGGCTGGAGCTGCTGGCGCCCGGCGTGTTCCTGTTCTGGCTCGGGCTTGCCGCGTTGATCGTCGGCATCGTGTCGTTCGCCATCGACTGGTCGTGGCAGATCCAACTTGTCACCTTCGCGGTGCTGGCGATTGCCGCGGTGCCGCTGTGGCGCCGCTTCGCGCAACGCACCGCTGCGCCGTCCGATCACGCCTTCCTCAACCGCCGCGCCGACGCGCTGGTCGGCCGCGTGTTCACGCTGGACAAGCCGATCGTCGACGGTCACGGCACGGTGCGCGTCGGCGACACCGTGTGGCGCATCGACGGTCCCGACACGCCGGCCGGCAGCCGCGTCAAGGTCGTCGGAACCGACGGGGCCAAGCTCACCGTGACGGCGGCCTGACGCACGATTATGCGGCGCGCGTGATATTTTTTTCAGATTTTTGAGTTCCGTGAGCGAGAACCGGCGCAACCCCGCGCGTTGCAGTAAAACTAAAACCACCGCATTTCAAACGGCTAGCGGAAGGGGCGAACGAATTGCGGCAACAGACCGTGCATTGCATGGCATGCCGGAGCACAGGAACCATATTGATGAACAACCGTTTATCATTCCATCCGTGTGCTGTGAGGTGATCCCCCGTGAAACTCGTTGTCGTCTCGAATCGCGTGGCACGCGCCAAGACCAACGAGCCCATGACCGGCGGCCTGGCCGCTGCGCTGTTGCCGCTGGTCGAATCCTCCGGCGCGATCTGGGTCGGTTCCAGCGGCCGGATTCTCGAAGATTCGTCCGCCAACGCGTTCGCCACCATCGAAACCCTCGGCAAGGGCGCGCTCGCCCTGCTCGATCTGCCGGCCGCGCATTACGGCGGCTACTACGAGGGCTTTGCCAACTCCGCGCTGTGGCCGGCCTTGCATTCGCGCGTCGATCTGATCCGCACCTCGCAGGACGACTATGAATCCTATCGCGAGGTCAACGCCTTCATGGCGCGGGCGCTGTTGCGCTTCCGCACCCCCGACACCGCGTTCTGGGTGCAGGACTATCACTTCCTCGCGCTCGGCGCCGAACTGCGCGCGCTCGGCACCACGCACCCGATCGGCTTCTTCCTGCATACGCCGTGGCCGGCCGCCAGCGTCATGCGCTGCGTGCCGCATCATCGCGAATTGATCGAGCGCATGCTCGCCTACGATCTCGTCGGCTTCCAGACCGCCGCCGACTGCGAGAACTTCGCAGGCTACCTGCGCACTGAACTGGGCCTCGCCGTCAAGGGCGGCGTCGTCGCCTCGCCCTACGGCATCACCCGGCTCGCCACCTTTCCGATCGGCATCGATGTCGATGTTTTCGCCGCGCAAGCGGCGAAGGCCGCGCTGCACCCGGAGGTGTCGCGCCTGCGCCGCAGTCTGGATGGCAAGAAGCTCGCCATCGGCGTCGACCGGCTCGACTATTCCAAGGGGCTGGTCGCGCGCGTCGACGCGTTCGACCGCATGCTGACGCTGCACCCGGAGTTGAAACGCAAGGTCTCGTTCCTGCAGATCGCCACGCCCTCGCGCGGCACCATCGAAGCCTACGGCGCTTTGCAGGACGAACTGGCCCGTCACGTCGCCGAGGTCAACGGCCGTCACGGCGAGGTGGACTGGACGCCGATCCGCTATCTCAACAAGGGGTTTGGCCAGACGGTGCTGGCCGGCTTCTATCGCACCGCGCATGTCGGCGTGGTGACGCCGTTCCACGACGGCATGAACCTCGTCGCCAAGGAATACGTCGCCGCCCAGAACCCGCAGGACCCCGGCGTCATCGTGCTGTCGAAATTCGCCGGTGCCGCCAACGAACTCGACGCCGCACTGCTGATCAATCCGCACGACACCGACGCGGTGGCGCGCAGCATTGCCGCGGCGCTGGCGATGCCGCTCTCCGAGCGCCGCGCGCGCTGGGAGACGATGATGCGGCGGCTGCGCACGAACACCATTCACCAGTGGTTTTCGCGCTTCATGGCGGCGCTGGCCGATACGCGCATCAACGACATCCTGGTCGATGCCAAGCAGCCCGTCGTGCCGTTGCAGGCGCGTCCGGGGCATGGTTCCGCGGCGCTGCACTGAGCCGCAAGCATCGCGCCACAAAAAAAGCACCGCGCCACACAAAAAAGCGCCGGATCGTATCCGGCGCCTTGGTCTTTTCAGGAGCGTCAGGCGAGTGCGATCAGCGGCCGGCCTGCGCCGTCTTGCGCGGGGCGTCGGCCTTGATGCGGATGTCGTCGGAGAGCGACGACGACACGCTCGGCACCTGCGCGCCGTCGGTTGTGCGCGACACCGCGAGCCGGGTGCGGTTGAACGCGCCCTCGGCGGTCGCATCCTCGGCCTTGAGGTTGTCGAGCAGTTCGGACACCAGCACGCTGTTGGGGCGTGCGCCGTCGTCGGCCACCCGGCCCGGCGTCGCCGACGACAGGATCAGCGCGTTGGCAGGCGCGTTGATCGGCGCGAGCCCGTGCGAATACTGGCGGAAGCGACGCTCGTAAGGGTTACGGCGCGAGGCGTCGATGACCGCGAGCTTGGCGCGCGCGCCGCGCTTGGTGAACTCAGCCAGCGTCGCCTCGATGCTGATGCCGGCGCGCCGGACGTCGGCTTCCTTCCAGATCGCGGCATCGACCGGGATCATGTAGCTCTCGCGGCCCGACTGCACGCCGTAACCGCCGAAGAACAGCATCACCACCGATTGCGGCGTCACCTTTGCGGCCAGCCGGTCGATCGCCCCGCGCATATCGGCGCGACTGGCGTCCTCCAGCATGTCGACGTCGAACCCTTGCGCCCGCAGCGTCCCGGCGAGCGCGCGGGCATCGTTGACCGGCTGGTCGAGCGGGGCCGCCGCATCCGGGTAGTGGCCATTGCCGATCACCAGCGCGAGCCGCTGCGCTCCCGGCGCGACGGCCGAGACGGCGGCCTTGTCGGCATCCGGCGCGCGCAGGTTCAGCGCGGCATGCGCCCCCAGCACCAGCGAGACCAGGCCGACGGCCGCAGCCACGGCGATGGTGGCGCTGCGGCGGGTGAAGCGGATCGGCCGGATACTCATGCTCAAAATCCTCGGCGAAAGCCGGCGCGGGTCGTCGCCGCGCGACTGCCTTTCAAACGATGCTCGGGATGCCAGGGTTCTGGTGCCGCAAGATTGTGCTGGATTTGCGGCACTGCACCATAACAGACCCTTAACGGGCTTGGGTCTTCTCGGCAACCGTGGTCAGGTTCTTGTCGAACACCGCCTTGCAGGCCGGGCTGAGGTTGGCCTTCTGGCGCCGCATGCAGGCGGTGATGCCGGGAATGTTGGGGATTTCGCTGCTGCACAGGCGAAAGGCATCCGGCATGCAGGCCATCTTCTGTTCCTGGGTGTAGGCAAAGCTGGAACCGGCGAACGAGGTCAGGCCCAGCACCAGCGCCATCGCCGGCATCACGGCGAAACCGGCACGGCGGACGATCGCGGTCGAGGTCAGGCTCTTGGTCATGGTCGTCTCCTCAAGGTGCCCGGTCATTGGCGGCCGGCTGTGATCTGATGGCGAGGAGAATGCTTGAACGGCGGCGTTCGCGATGTGACCTCCCTCACACTTGCGATTTTCCATAAATTCACTCGAATTTTCAATGGCCTAGGTTCGTGACTCGGTCGACCGCGTCGCGGACGCGGGTAGCAGCGTACAAACGCCGCGCCGCGGAGCCGGGACCATTACAGGCGCAGCCTCCGCGGCGATCCCGGATCGGCGATGCAGCGCTTTGGTGCTGCCTCGCGTCCGGGATACGGGGTGGAAGCCGGGGTCTCCGAGCTTCCCCGCGCCGCCGGCACGGCGCGGCGGGTTGCGCCGGGCGCCGCAATGTCGCAAAGGCAGGGCGCGCGAACGGAAAGAATCCCTATGCCGACACGTCACATGGCCGGCGCCGCGCTCAGCGCCCTGATCGCGCGCCGGGACGGCCCCTCGCTCTACGACATCTGCGATCCCGTGCTGCGGCGGCCCGCCGGCGGCGACCCGCATCTGGCGCAGTTCTACCGCACGGCGCTGGGAAACCCGCCGCTGCGGGCGCTGCTGCGCGGCGCGGGCTTGCCTGAACTCGGCGACGGGGAACGTCGGGCGGCGCTCGTTGCCGCGCTCACCGAGGCGCGCGATGCCGCCGCGCCGGACTGGCAACGGGTCGGCCGGCCGGTCGCCGCCCTTGTCGACAGCCTCGACCTTCGCCATCCGGCGCCGCCGCGCGTGGCGGCGGGCACCCCGCCCTCGCCCGAGACCGTCACGTCGATCATCCGCGCCTGCGGCCGCCACCTGCTTGCGTCCCATGCACGCAACGGCTTCATCCCGGCCTATGCCGCCTTCAACCTGATCGGCGACCCCGACATGCGCGGCCGCGACGTGCTGGCGGCCCTGAACGGGCTCGACGCCCGCGGCTACAAGAACTCGACGCTGCTGTTCAATCTGGCGCGGGTGTTCATCGCGCGGTCGAAAGCGCGCGAGGTCATCAACCCGCCGTGGCGCGGCATCGCCGAACGGATGTGGCAGCCGATGCAGATCCGCCACCGCTCGGCCTACTACGATGCCTTCTTCATCGAGGCGCTGCTGGCCTTCGCCGACAGCGGGCTCGCCTCGCAAGAGGAAGCGGCGGCAGCGCGCGCCGCCATCGCCGCGATGGCGGAGTTCTGCTTGCAGCCGAGCCGCGAGCGCGTGCAGGGCCATGACGGCCGCGACTACGATGTCGTCACCGCGCTGGCGCCGGCGCCGCATCCGCGCTTCAGCCGCTTCTTCGCCGGGATCAAGGAACGGCTCGGCTTCGGCGTCTACGTGCCGGACTGCGACACCACCGCCTGCTCGGTCTCGGCGGCCACGCAGGCCGG
>JBDHSY010000082.1:0-9632 GCA_039808405.1 Xanthobacteraceae bacterium | reverse complement strand
CGAGCACCTCGTTCGATCTCGGCTTCACGCAAATCACCTTCTCCAGCGGCTGGTCGCTCTACGGCTTCCTCGCTTTCTGGTATTTCATCGGCATCGTGGTGGGCCTGCGCATCATCCGCTCGCCGGTCGGCGCGGTGTTCCGCGCGATCCGCGACAACCCGCTGCGCGCCGCCGCCGTCGGCCACAACATCCACAGCTACAAGATCACCGCGTTCGTCATCGCCGCCGCCTATGCCGGATTTGCCGGCGGTCTGCTCGGCGTCATGCAGGCGTTCATGCCGCCGGACGCCTTCATGTTCCACACCTCCGCCGAACTCATCATGATGACGGCGATCGGCGGCACCGGCACGCTGTTCGGCCCGCTGGTCGGCGCCTCGATCTGGCTGTTCCTGCAGGACTTCCTTCAGGCGGCGCTCGGCCTCGGCGCGGCCTGGAAGCTGGTGCTCGGCGTCGTCTTCGTGCTGCTGGTCTGCTTCCTGCGGCGCGGCATCATCGGCGGCATCCACGACCTCTATTTGTGGCTGACCCGGCGCGGCGAGACCGAGCCGGATGCGCCCGAAGGGGTGCCCCTGCCGCTCGGCGCCGACGTGACGGCGTCGGATATGCCGGCGATGCCGCCGCAGCCGCGCGCGACCGACGGTCATGACGGCCCCATCCTGCAGGCGGTCGGCCTTACCAAGCGCTACGGCGGCCTGGTTGCCAACAGCGATATCGATTTCACCGTGAACCATGGCGAGGTGCGCGGCATCATCGGTCCGAACGGCGCCGGCAAGTCCACCTTCTTCAAGATGCTGACCTGCGAGGTTCCGCCCACCTCCGGCCGGATCGTGTTCGAAGGCAACGACATCACCGGCCGCAACGTTACCGACGTGTGCCAGCTCGGCCTGACCAAGAGCTATCAGGTCAACCAGCTGTTCACGCGCCTGACCGTTCGCGAAAACCTGATCATCGCCGTTCTCGGCGAGTTGCGCGTCAAGTTCCGCCTCGACATGTTCCGCAAGATCGACAACGTGCAGGGCCTGACCGAGCAGGTGGAGCGGACGCTGGCGATGGTCAACCTCACCGCGCGCGCCGATACGCCGGTGACGGCGCTCGCCTATGGCGAGAAGCGCCGCCTCGAGATCGGGCTGGCACTGGCCAGTTCGCCGAGCCTGTTGCTGCTCGACGAGCCGCTCGCCGGCATGAGCCCGCAGGAGCGCGTCGAGACGGTAAGGCTGCTCAAGTCGATCAGCAGGGGCCGCACCATGATCGTGATCGACCACGACATGGACTCGCTGTTCGAACTGGTCGAGCGCGTGACGGTGTTGCAGGAAGGACGTGTTCTCGTTGAAGGCACTCCGGAGGAAATCAAAGGCAATCCCGCAGTGCAGGAAGCCTATCTTGGCGGAGTGCTCGAATGAGCCTGCTCGAAGTCCACGGTCTCAATTCGTACTATGCCGACTCCCACATCCTGTTCGACGTCGGCATGCACGTCGAGCGCAACGAGGTGGTTGCGCTGATCGGGCGCAACGGCGCGGGCAAGAGCACCACGCTGAAAAGCCTGATGGGCGTGGTGCGGCCGCGCTCCGGCCAGGTCGTGCTGGACGGCGTCAACGTCGCGGGCAAGGCGAGCCACGCGGTGGCGCACGCCGGCATGCAGCTCGTCCACGAGGACCGGCGCATCTTCGGCTCGCTCAACGTCGAGGAGAACCTGGTTCTCGCCGGCCTCACCGCCGACAACAAGTGGCCGCTCGATCGCATCTACGAGATGTTCCCGCGATTGAGGGAGCGCAAGGGCAGCCGCGGCACCGACCTGTCCGGTGGCGAGCAGCAGATGCTGGCGATCGCCCGCGCCTTGATCCGCGATCCCAAGATCGTGCTGCTCGACGAGCCGTTCGAGGGTCTTGCGCCGGTCATCGTCCGCGACCTGATGAAAGCCTGCCGCGATCTCGCCGCCGAGGGGCAGACCATCGTGCTGGTCGAGCAGAATCTCGCCGCGACGCTGGCGCTGGCGCAGCGCGTCTACATCATCAACAACGGCCACATCGTCCACGAGGGAACGGCGGCCGATATCAAGGCGCAGCCCGAGGTGCTCCACCGCTACCTCGGCGTTTGAGGCGGCCGGCCTGCGCGGCGGGAGCTTTTTCGCCTTTGGCGGAAGCGAAAGTGGGCATGCTCAAGCCTCGCCGCGCAGCAGCGCGAGGAAGGCGGGGTCCATCGCGGCGCCCTTGAGCGCGCCGGCGGGGTCGATCAGGGCCCAGGCCCGCACCTCGTGGCCGTTGCCGATCGGCCTGCCGCCGCAACTCATCCGGTAGTCGATGCGGAAGCGGCGGTCGCCGACGGGATCGACATCGGCATCGATATCGAGCACGTCGTCGTAGCGTGCCGGCGCCCTGAACTCGGCGTGGGCATCGACGATCGGCGTCACCACGCCGAACCGCTTGCGAACGTCGCGCTGGCTCAAGCCCCGCGCCCGCAACAGCCGCTGGAAGGTGCAATCGAACCAATAGAAGTAGTTCGGATAGAAGACGATTCCCGCTTCGTCGCAATCGCCCCATTCGATCGTGAACGTCGCTCTGAACATCGTGGCGATGGCGTCCTCCATGTCGCAAGGTGCGGGCGGGCCGTGTGGCCGGGCTTGCCGGGCGCCGGCCGCGGGCCATATTATCCGCGCAGCAGAGGAATGCCCATGCACGTCGTAAAGATCACCGACAAGCTGTCGGTCGCCAAGCAGCCGGCCGTCGAGGAGTTCGGCGAGATCGCCAGGGCCGGCTTCAAGGCTCTGATCAACAACCGTCCCGACGGCGAGGACCAGCTTCAGCCGGGCAGCGCCGCGGAAGCCGACGCCGCCGGCGCGGCGGGGCTCGCCTATGCGCATATCCCGGTCACCGGCGCGACCATCACCGCGGCCGACGTGCACAGGTTTCAGGAGACGGTCGCGGCCGCCGTGGGGCCGGTGCTGGCGCACTGCAAGGGCGGCACGCGCTCGCTGTCGCTGTTCGTGATCGGCGAGGTGCTGGCCGGCCGTATGCGTCCCGACGAGGTGCGCGACTTTGGCGCGCGCCACGGCTTCGACCTTGCCGGCGCCGAGGCGTGGCTGAAGTACAACGGCTACGCCGAGTAACGCGCCCCCCGCACGCCTTGCGCAGTCACAGGTAGTTGGCGCCGGCCTCGGCGGCAAAGCGCGCCGGATCGCCTTCCCAGACGATGCGGGCATGCTCCAGCACATAGACGCGATCGGCGTGCGGCAGGGCGAAGGTGACGTTCTGCTCGCCGAGCAGCACGGTGATCGGCGTCGTCTGCCGCAGCTTTCCCAGCGCCTTCGACAGTTGCTCCAGAATGACCGGTGCGAGCCCCAGCGTCGGCTCGTCGAGAATCAGGAGGTCGGGGCGCATCATCAGGGCGCGGCCGATCGCCAGCATCTGCTGCTCGCCGCCGCTCAAGGTCTGGGCCATCTGGCCCTGACGCTCCTTCAGGATCGGAAACAACTCGAACAGCCATGCGAGTTGTTTCGCCTTCTCGCCACTGTCCAGGTGCTGACCGCCGAGGTCGAGGTTTTCGCGCACCGTCATCTCGCCGAACAGTTCGCGCGTTTCCGGGCACTGCACGATGCCGTGCCGCGCGATATGCGCCGCGCTGTGGCCGCGCAACGGCTGGCCGCCGCGCAAAATCTCGCCGGAATAGGGCAAAAGCCCCGAGATGGTGTTGAACAGCGTGGTTTTGCCGGCGCCGTTGAGACCGACGACGGAGACGAATTCGCCCTGATGGACGTGGATCGACACGTCGTCGAGCGCCTGCGCCTTGCCATAGTGAACGCTGACGTTCTGCACGTCGAGGATCGGCACCTTGCCCTTGAAATCGACCTCGGGCCGCGCCGAGGTCTCGATGGCGCCGCCGAGATAGACGTGGCGCACGGTCTCGTTGCGCATCACCTCGTCGGCCCGTCCGGTGACGATTTCCTCGCCCAGGTACATCGCCAGCACGCGGTCGACCAATGCCGCGACGCTCTTGACGTTGTGGTCGACCAGCAGCACGGCGCGGCCTTCGTCGCGAAAGCCGCGGATCAGGTTGGAGAAGGTCGCGACCTCCGCGAGCGTGAGGCCGGCGAACGGCTCGTCCACCAGCACCACCTTTGGATCGCGGGCGATCGCCTTGGCCAGTTCCAGCCGGCGCAGGTCGGCGAACGGCAGCGTCGGCGGGCGGCGGTCGACAACGGGGCCGAGGCCGACGCGCTCGGCGATGCGGCGGGCGTTGGCGGTGAGCGAGCGGTCGGGCCACACCCTGGTCAGGCTGTCCGGCAACAGCGCCACCATGATGTTCTCCAGCACCGTCTGCCGGTTGAGCGGCCGCGAGTGCTGGAACACCATGCCGAAGCCGCGCCGCGCGATTTTGTGTGCGGGCAGGCCGGCAAGATTCTCGCCTTCAAACACCACATCGCCCGCGGTCGGGCGCTCGATCCCCATGATGCTTTTCATCGCCGTCGATTTGCCCGAGCCGTTCGGGCCGATCAGACCGAAGATTTCGCCGCCGTAGAGGTCGAGGCTCAAGTTCTTGACGGCGGTCAACCCGCCGAAGCGTTTCGTCAGCCCGCGCACTTGCAGAAGCGGTATGGCGCGACCGGCTGTGGCGCTGAGGTCCGTCACGAACGCTGCCCCCGCGCCAGGATCGAGCCGAGGAAGCCGTTCGGGAAGAACAGGATGACCAGCAGCGCCACGGCGGAGACGATGAAGGTGGCGATCTCGCCGGTCGGCCGCAAAAACTCGCCGGCGACGATCAGGAAGACGGCGCCGAGCGCGGCGCCGATCACCGTGCGCCGCCCGCCCAGCACGGCGGCGACGATCACCTGCACGCCGACCGCGATATCGACTACGGTGCCGACCGACGCCGTGCCCATGTAGAACACCAGCAGCGCGCCCGACAGTCCGGAGAAGAACGCGCTGACGACGAAGGCCGCCAGCTTGTGCTTGACGATGTTGAAGCCGAGCGCGCCGGCCTGCACCGGGTCCTGTCCGCTCGCCTGCAGGATCAGGCCGACCGGCGATTGCGCCAGCCCGAACATGATCAGGCCGCTTATCGTCATGAACACCAGCGCGATCCAGTAGTTGACGCCGGCGTCGATCGACAGCACGTCGGGGATGGTGAGGCCGATCTCGCCGCCCGTGAGGTCGGCGAACACCACGACGAAGCTTTGCAGGATCAGCACCGCGACCAGCGTGGTCAGGCCGAAATAGGGGCCGCGCACGCGCAGCGCCGGCACTGCCAGCACCAGCCCGGCCACCACGGCGGCGAGCGCGCCGATGGCGATGCACAGATAGGGCGACAGGCCATAGCGGTTGTTGAGGATGCCCGCCGCATAGGCGCCGACCCCGATCAAAAACGTCGGGCCGAAATTGACCTCGCCGGCAAAGCCGAACAGGAGGTCCCAGCCCATGGCGAACACGCCGAAGTAATAGGCGACCGTCAGGATGCCGAGAATGTAGGCCGAGACGTACCACGGCAGCACCGCGGCAACAGCGAGCGCGACGAGCACTATCCAGGTCAGCGGCGAGCGGATCATGTCGCGCACGGTCAGCGCCTCCCGAGCAGGCCCTGCGGCCTGACGTAGACGACGACGACGAGCAGCAGCAGGGCGGGGATGGTGCGATAGGCGGGCGAGATCAGATAGGCGGTCATGGTTTCGAGGTAGCCGACGACGTAGGCGGCGATCAGCGAGCCGGACACGCTGCCGAGCCCGCCCAGCACCACGATGGAGAATGCGCTCGCGGTCAGCGGCCCGATGCTGTAGGAGCTGACGCCGAGGAACATGCCGAGCAGCACGCCGGCGATGCCGGCAAGCACGCCGTAGATCACCCACACCACGACGTAGATGCTGGTGAGCTCGTGGCCGAGCAGC
This sequence comes from Xanthobacteraceae bacterium, assembly GCA_039808405.1. Taxonomy (GTDB): domain Bacteria; phylum Pseudomonadota; class Alphaproteobacteria; order Rhizobiales; family Xanthobacteraceae; genus PRO6. Next base: position 3,760 of record JBDHSY010000082.1, on the reverse strand, counting down.
GTCACGCCGCGCGGGTTCATCGAGGCCGCCAGCACGGTCTTGCCCATCTTGGTGCGGTTGACCAGAAGCCACAGCAGTCCGATGGCCAGCCAGCACACGATCGCGGTGAAGATCTCGTTGGCCGGCGTGCGCACGTCGAGAATCCGCACCACGCCCTCGACGATGGGGCGCACCGTCTTGGCGTTGTTGGTGAAGAAATAGGCGATCAGTTCCTGCAGCATGATCCCCCACAACAGCGTCGCGGTGAGGATGAAGATTTCCTTCTCCTCGTTGGGGATGCGGGTCGAGCGCTGGATCGGCTGAACGACGGCGAAGTAGGTGGCGATCGCCGCCACCGGCGCGGCGGCGATGCCGATCAGCGAGCTTGCATAGCTGTCGAGTTGCAGCAGGCTGCCGGCCGCCCAGGCCGCCACCGCCGCCAGCACCATGATGGCGCCATGCGACAGGTTGAGCACGCCGGATACGCCAAAAATCAGCGTGAAGCCGGTGGCGCCGAGCGCATAAAGCGCGCTGATGGCGAAGCCATCAATGAGGATCTGAAACGCAAGCATGTCGCGTCACCGGCAGGCAGGCCGTCCCGTCGGAGGGATGGGAGGCGCGGATCATGCTCTGGCGGCCGCCGGTCGATGTAACGGAAGGGATGCCTCCGCCCGTCGCGAGCGTGTCGAGGCTCGTGCCGGTCGGGACCGGCCTGGGCAGGGCGGCAAGGGCAGGGACCGTGCCCGGGCATTCGAGCGGGCTGCCGGGCGGGTCTGCCGGCGTCCGCGCCGCGACGGAGGCGGCAAGGTGGATCGTCCCATGGCGCTGCTGTCCCTATCGCGTTTATTAGTTGTATAATTGTACCGCGTTCGCGGTACTCTGCAACCCCTCTGCCGCGATATCGCCGTCGTGCGCGGAACGCGGGCGCGTGGGTTTTTGCCGCATCACGCAATATCGTGGCGCAGGCAGGACACCATTGCGTGTTGTGCCGCTGGCGGGCGAACCGGGAGTGGTGACGGGCGTTGCGTAAAGGGTGGGTGACAGGGGTGTTGCAGGGGAAGCGGAGTGCCGGCACGCATTGAGGACTACGGCCTGATCGGCGATTGCCAGAGCGTGGCGCTGGTCGATCGGCACGGCTCGATCGACTGGCTGTGCTGGCCCTCCTTCGATTCCGAAGCATGCTTTGCGGCGCTGCTCGGCGAGCGCCGCCACGGCCGCTGGCTGCTGGCCCCGGCCGCGGCGCCCACCCGCGTGTCGCGCCGCTATCGCGGCGACACGCTGATCCTCGAGACGCAGTTCGAGACCGAGGACGGCGCGGCGACGCTGATCGACTTCATGCCGCTGCGCGGCGAGGCACCGGACATCGTCCGCCTGGTGCGCGGCGAGCGCGGGCGGGTGGCGATGCGGATGGAGCTGATCATCCGTTTCGGGTTCGGCAACGACGTCCCCTGGGTGCGACGCATCGAGAACAACACCATGCTCGCCGTCTGCGGCCCCGACATGGCGGTGCTGCGCGCGCCGGTGGAAACCCGTGGCATCGATTTCACCACCGTCGCCGATTTCACCGTCGCGGCCGGCGAGACGGTGCCGTTCGTGCTGACCTATGCGCCCTCGCATCATCCGATCCCCGAGCCGATCGATCCGGACGAAGCGCTGCGCGAGACCGAGGACTACTGGAGCGACTGGAGCCGCCGCTGCACCTATCGCGGCTGTCATCGCGATATGGTCACCCGCTCGCTGATCACGCTGAAAGCGCTGACCTATGCCCCGACCGGGGGCATCGTTGCGGCGGCGACCACGTCGCTGCCGGAAAAGCTCGGCGGCGCGCGCAACTGGGACTACCGCTTCTGCTGGCTGCGCGACGCCACCTTCACGCTGCTCGCGCTGATGACTAGCGGCTACTACGAGGAAGCGACCGCCTGGCACCACTGGCTGTTGCGGGCGGTCGCCGGCTCGCCGGCCGACATGCAGATCATGTACGGCATCATGGGCCAGCGCCGGCTGACCGAGTGGGAGCCCGACTGGCTGCCGGGCTACGAGGGCGCGCGCCCGGTGCGGATCGGCAATGCCGCCTACGACCAGCTCCAGCTCGACGTTTACGGCGAGTTGATGGACGTGTTTCACCAGTCGCGAATGGCCGACCTCGAACTCGACGGTGCAAGCTGGGCGATGGAGTGCGAGCTTCTCACGCACCTGGCGAAAATCTGGGACCAGCCGGATTGCGGCATCTGGGAGCGGCGCAACCGCAACAGACATTATGTGTCGTCGAAGGCGCTGACATGGGTGGCCTTCGACCGCGGCATCAAGAGCGCCGAACGCTTCCGCTTCAAGGCGCCGGTCGAGCGCTGGCGCGCCTTGCGCGACGCCATCCATCGCGATGTCTGCGACAAGGGGTTCGATCCCGATCAGGGCGCGTTCGTGGAAGCCTACGGCTCGCCGCTGCTCGATGCCAGCGTGCTGCTGCTGCCGACGCTCGGCTTTCTTCCCGCCACCGACCCGCGCATGATCTCCACGGTCGCCGCCGTCGAGCGCGAATTGATGCACGACGGCTTTGTGCTGCGCCACGACCCGCGCGAGGCGCCCGAAGGTGCGGAGCCCGTCGAAGGCGCCTTCCTCGCCTGCACGCTGTGGCTCGCCGACGTCTATGTGCTGAGCGGGCGGATCAACGATGCGCAGCGCCTGCTCGACCGCGTGGCGGCCGTGGCCAACGATCTCGGGCTGCTGTCGGAGGAATACGACACCGACGCGCGGCGAATGACCGGTAACTTTCCCCAGGCGCTGACCCATATCGCGCTGATCAACACCGCGCACAACATCAGCGATGCGCAGAAGCCGGCGGTGCAGCGGGCGACGCAGGGCAAGGTGACGCAAGCCGACGCATGATCCCGTCCACGATTGTCTCGACGCTCGCATCGATATCGACCGCGATGGCATACTCGTCACAGGCGGGCTCTTCGAGCGTGGCGAACTGGCTGTCGAGCAGGTCCGGCGGCATGAAGTGTCCCTTGCGTGCCTCGAGGCGGCTTGCGATCAACGCGCGGCTGCCCTTGAGATAGACGATGCGGACATCGTCGCGGCCATGCACGAGAATGTCGCGATAGGCGCGCTTCAGCGCGGAGCAGGCGATGACGAGCGGCTGGCCGGCGGCAGTGCGCCGGTCGATCGCCTCGGCGATGGCGGCGAGCCACGGCCGGCGGTCGGCGTCGGTGAGCGGGTGGCCGGCGTGCATCTTGGCCACGTTGCCCGGCGGATGGTAGGCGTCGCCGTCCTCGTAAGCCCAGCCGAGCCGGGCGGCGAGGCGCTCGCCGATGGTGCTTTTGCCGGAGCCCGAGACCCCCATCACGACGATGGCGCGCGCCGCGGGCCGCTCGACGTCATCGGGCATCGAGCGTCTCCGGTGCGGCCTCAAGCGTGACGATCCACGTCAGGTCGCCCCACGGATCGAGCCGCGCCGCCGGCAACACCTCGCCGGCCGCGAGGCGGGCGAGCGTTGCGCGCTTGTCGGCTCCGTCGATCATCACCAGCATCTCGCGGCAGGCGTTGAGCGCCGGCAATGTCAGCGTGACGCGCGGCACGAGCGGCGCCAGGCCGGCCTGGTCCACGCCGACCGCCCAGCGCGTGCGCTCGCTGAGCGCCGGCGCGCCGGGAAACAGCGAGGCGGTGTGGCCATCGACGCCGACGCCGGCCAGCACCGCGTCGAACAGCGGCTGTGCGGGATCGAGACGGGAGGCGCCGTAAAGCCGTTGCAGCGTCGCCTCATAGGTGCGCGCGGCGGCCTCCG
>JBDHSY010000081.1:0-9659 GCA_039808405.1 Xanthobacteraceae bacterium | reverse complement strand
CTTGCCGATGACGGCGAAGGCGACGATGGCGGCGACGATCTGCGCCGGCTTGCCGAGCTGCTGGCCGTCGATCAGCAGCACGCCGAGCCCTTCGGCGGCCCCCAGCAGTTCGGCGGCGACCACGAACATCCAGCCGAGCCCGAGCCCGGAGCGCAGCGCCACGATATAGCTCGGCAGCACCGCCGGCAGCAGGATGCGCCGCACAAGCGCCGGGCCGGACAGGCGGAAGGCACGGCCGACCTCGACGATCTTGCGGTCCACCGACAGGATCGCGCCCATCACGCCGAGATAGACCGGGAAGAAAACGCCGACCGCGATCAGCGCGACCTTGGATTCCTCGAAAATGCCGAGCCACAGGATGAACAGCGGCACCCAGGCGATCGAGGGGATGGCGCGCAGCGCCTGTAACGTCGGATCGAGCACCTCGCGCGAGCGCTGCGAATAGCCGGCCAGCGCGCCGAGCAACGTGCCGGCGACGACGCCGATGGCGAAGCCTGCGGCGACGCGCAGCACGGTGGCGCGGGTGTGAATCCACAATTCGCCGGTCCGCGCCAGCTCCCACAAGGTGGCGAACACCACCGACGGCGGCGGCACCAGCCGGCCGTCGGAGAGCCCGGCGTAAACCGCCAGTTCCCACAACGCGCCGAGGCCGACCGGTAGCGCGACGCCAAGCGTCACCCGCCGCAGCGTGCCGCGACCGCGCCGCCGGCGCGCCGGGGCGGCCGGTTTCGAAGTGTCCATCGCGGCGATCTCGAGGGCGCTCATGTGCGGCCTGCAAGCAAACAACCAACAAAAGACTGCCCCGGCAGCGGGCCGGGGCAGCGCAAGGCGATCAGTTGGTCAGCGGTACGCTGTCGTCGATCAGGGCGTCAAGCGCGGCCTTGACGTCAACATTGGCGGCGATCACCCCGGCCTCCTGCAAGGCCAGCCCGGCGGCCAGGATCGATTCGCGCTGCGGCGCGCCGATCTTCGAATGGGTCAGCTCGGTGCGCTCCTTGAGCTGCTTGTCCACCACGTTGTCCGGCAGCCTGGTGGCGGCGATGAAGCTCTTTTTCACCTCGTCGTAGTTGTCGAGCGAATACTTGCGGGCCACCTCGTAGGCCTTGAGCACGCGCGCCACCAGGTCGGGATGGTCCTTGAGGAATTTTTCGCGGGTGTTGAGGATGCCCCAGGTGTTGGCCTCCTTGTTGCGGTAGAACAGCCGCGCGCCGTTCTCGATCTCGGCCTGCGCCATCATCGGATCGAGGCCGGCCCAGGCCTCGACGTCGCCGCGCTTCAGCGCGGTCGCGCCGTCGGGATGCTGCAACAGCACCGGCTTGATGTCCTTTTCCGTGAGCCCGGCCTTCTGCAGCGCGCGCACCAGGAAGATGTGCGGATCGGTGCCGCGCGTCACCGCGACGCGCTTGCCCTTGAGGTCCTCGATCTTCTCGATCTTGGAGTCCTTGGCGGTCACCAGCGCGGTCCATTCGGGGCGCGAATAGACATAGACCGACTTGATCGGGTTGCCGTTGATCCGGGCGACCAGCGCGGCGGAGCCGGCGGTGGCGCCGAAATCGATCGAGCCGGCGTTGAGGAATTCGAGCGCCTTGTTGGAGCCGGTGGTCTGCACCCAGCGAATCCTGATGCCGTCCTTCTCGAACTCCTTCTCCAGGAAGCCCTTGTCCTTGAGCACCATCGACACCGGGTTATAGGTGGACCAGTCGATGCGGATCTCGGCGGGCTTGTCGGCGGCAAGCGCAACCGCCGGAAAAACGGCCGCGGCGGCCAGAGCGGCGGTTACGGCGACGGTCAGCGACCGTCGGGACATCAGCGACATGGGAGGCTCCGTGAGGTGAGGTTTGCGGCTGGCGGGCCGCGTTCCGATTTTTCGAAAACTCCTCTTATTTCAATGAGTTAATGACCCCTGTCAACGAGAAAATCCCTTCCCGATCGGACCGTTCCCGAGCACGGCGTTCCCCAAACGGCGAGCCGCGCAGAACGATTGCGCTGCGGCCCCAGGAACGGCCGTGACAGCGCCATCGCGATCCGATATCGGACGCAAGATGGACAATCCCGAGACGCACCGTCTGGAGAACACCGCGGCGCTGTTCGACAAGGCGCGCATCGCGGCCGAGATCGCCGCCCTCACCGAGACCCATGCCGGGCGCGACGACGCCTTCCGCACCGCGCTCGCGCAGTATCTCAAGGCGGTGCTGGCACAGGCGCGCGCGCGCGCCGAACAGACGCTGCTGGCCGACCGCCACGGCCGCCGCTGCGCCGAGCGGCTGTGCTTCGTGCAGGATGCCATCATCCGCCTGCTCTACGACACGGTGACGCACCACCTCTACCGCTCGCACGTGCCCTCCGGCGCCGAGCACATGGCGGTGGTGGCGACCGGCGGCTATGGCCGCGGGCTGATGGCGCCGGAATCGGACCTCGATCTGTTGTTCATCCTGCCCTACAAGCAGACCGCGTGGGGCGAACAGGTCGCCGAGGCGATCCTTTACTGCCTGTGGGACATGGGGCTGAAGGTCGGCCACGCCACGCGCTCGATCGACGAATCGATCCGGCAGGCGCGCTCCGACATGACGGTGCGCACCGCGATCCTCGAAACGCGCTTTCTCGCCGGCGACCGCGCGCTCTACGACGAACTGGTCACGCGCTTCGACCGCGAGGTGGTGCAGGGCACGGCGGCGGAGTTCGTCACCGCGAAACTTGCCGAGCGCGAGGAGCGCCATCGCCGCGCCGGGCAGTCGCGCTATCTGGTCGAGCCCAACGTCAAGGACGGCAAGGGGGGCTTGCGCGACCTGCACACGCTGTTCTGGATCGCCAAATACGTCTACCGCGTGCGCTCGACCGACGAACTGGTGGCGCGCGGCGTGTTCGACGCCCACGAGTATCGCACTTTCCGCCGCTGCGCCGACTTCCTGTGGTCGGTGCGCTGCCACATGCACTTCCTCACCGGCCGGGCCGAGGAGCGGCTGTCGTTCGACATCCAGCGCGAGATCGCCCAGCGCCTCGGCTACACCTCGCACCCCGGCATGCAGGACGTCGAGCGCTTCATGAAGCACTACTTCCTGGTGGCCAAGGAGGTCGGCGACCTGACCGCCATCCTGTGCGCCAAGCTGGAGGACGAGCAGGCCAAGCCGGCGCCGATGCTGAGCCGGATGATGGCGCGGCTGCGCCCCGGCGCCAAGCGGCGGCGGCTCGACGACAACGGCGATTTCGTCGCCGACAACAACCGCATCACCATCGCCTCGCCCGATGTGTTCCGCCGCGATCCCGTCAACCTGATCCGCCTGTTTCGCCTGGCACAGAAGCACGAACTCGCCTTCCACCCCGACGCGCTGCGCACCGCCCAGCGCTCGCTCAAGCTGATCACGCCGGCAACCCGCGAGAACGCCGAAGCCAACCGCCTGTTCGTCGCCATTCTCACCTCGCCCGGCGCCGAAACGGTGCTGCGCCGCATGAACGAGACCGGCGTGCTCGGCCAGTTCATCCGCGCCTTCGGCAAGATCGTGTCGATGATGCAGTTCAACATGTATCACCACTACACGGTGGACGAGCACCTGCTGCGCTGCGTCGGCATCCTCGAGGACATCGAGCGCGGCGGCCGCGACGAATTCGCGCTCGCCAGCGACCTGATGGGAAAAATCCGTCCCGAGCACCGCGCCGTGCTATACGTCGCGGTGTTCCTGCACGACATCGCCAAGGGCCGGCCCGAGGATCACTCGGTCGCCGGCGGGCGCATCGCGCGCCGGCTATGCCCGCGCTTCGGCTTCAGCGCCGCCGACACGCAGATGGTGGCGTGGCTGATCGAGCAGCACCTGACGATGTCGGCGGTGGCGCAGTCGCGCGACCTGTCGGATGCCAAGACCATCGAGAACTTTGCCGCCGTGGTGCAGTCGGTCGAGCACATGAAGCTGTTGACCATTCTCACCACCGCCGACATCCGCGGCGTCGGCCCCGGCGTGTGGAACGCCTGGAAGGCCGAATTGTTGCGCACGCTCTATTACGAGACCGAGCCGGTGCTGACCGGCGGCTTCTCCGAGGTCAACCGGGTGCAGCGCATCGCCGAGGCGGAAGCCGAGTTCCGCGCCGCCGTCACCGAATGGCCGCGGGACGAACTCGAGGCCTATATCGCCCGCCACTACCCGGCCTACTGGCTGAAAGTCGATCTGCCGCGCAAAATCCGCCACGCCCGCTTCCTGCGCGACAGCCAGCGCGCCGGACGCAAGCTCGCCATCGATACCGGCTTCGACGAGGGCCGTGGCGTCACCGAACTGACCATCCTCGCGCCCGACCACCCGTGGCTATTGTCGATCATCGCCGGCGCCTGCGCCTCGGCCGGCGCCAACATCGTCGATGCGCAGATCTACACCACCACCGACGGGCTGGCGCTCGACACCGTCGCCGTCTCGCGCGAATACGACCGCGACGAGGACGAGGCGCGGCGCGCCGCGCGCATCGGCGACACCATCGTGCAGGTGCTCGACGGCAAGCTCAAGCTGCCCGACGTCGTCGCCAAACGCGCCACCCGCGGCAAGGCGCGCCCCTTCGTGGTGACGCCGGAGGTGACGATCAACAACAACTGGTCGGACCGCCACACCGTGATCGAGGTGTCCGGTCTCGACCGCCCGGGCCTGCTGTACGAACTGACGACCGCGATCTCGAAACTCAGCCTCAACATCGCCTCCGCTCACGTCTCGACCTTCGGCGAGCGCGCCCGCGACGTGTTCTACGTCACCGATCTCCTCGGCGCGCGCATCACCGCGCCGACGCGGCAGGCGGCGATCAAGCGGGCGCTGGTGCACCTGCTTGCCGGCGAAGCACGCGATGCGGCGCACGGGACGCGCGAGGGCGCGCGCGCGCCGACGTGACGCGAGCTTTTGCCGCGCAACACCCTGCCGTGTGCTACTATCGTTGTGTCTTTGCCCGGGAGCTTTGTCATGCTGGCCATCGCCACCGTTCTCGTCGCCCTGATCGCCGCGCTTCACATCTATATCCTCGTCCTCGAAATGTTTCTCTGGACCACGCCACGCGGGCTGAAGGCGTTCGGCCAGACGCGCGAGCAGGCTGAAGCCTCGAAGGTGCTGGCTGCCAACCAGGGCCTCTACAACGGCTTCCTCGCTGTCGGGCTGATCTGGGGTCTGATCCACCCTGACGAGGCGGTCGGATGGCAGATTGACGTCTTCTTCCTGCTCTGCGTCCTCGCCGCCGGGCTCTATGGCGGCCTCACCGCCAGCCGCAAGATTCTGCTGATCCAGGCGCTGCCGGCAGCCGTCGCGCTGGTGCTGCTGCTCCTGGCCTGAGCGAACAAGCCCGGCCGGGATGCTCGCCGTCGCCAACCTGACGAAATCCTACCGCACGCCGCAAGGCGAGTTGCCGGTGCTGCGCGGCGTCGATCTTACCGTCGCGGCCGGCGAAAGCGTGGCGCTGACCGGCGAATCCGGCAGCGGCAAGAGTACGCTGCTGCATCTCGTCGCCGGTCTCGACGACGCCGACGCCGGCGACATCCTGATCGGCGCCGACAACATGGCGCGCCTTGCCGATGCGGCGCGCGCCGGCGTGCGGCGCCAGCGCATCGGGCTGGTGTTTCAGCAGTTCAACCTGATCCCGAGCCTCACCGTCGCCGACAACCTCGCCTTTCAGGCCCGCATCGCCGGCCGCACCGACGCCGCATGGCTGGATGAGCTGGCGAACCGGCTCGGGCTCGCCGAGATGCTGTCGCGCTACCCCGAGCAACTGTCCGGCGGGCAGCAGCAGCGCGTCGCCATCGGCCGCGCGCTGGCGGTCAGGCCGGCGCTGGTGCTGGCCGACGAGCCGACCGGCAACCTCGACGAGGCGACCGCCGACGAGGTGGTGGCACTGGCGCGCGACCTGATCCGCACGACCGGCTGCGCCTTCCTGATGGTGACGCACAGCGAGCGGCTGGCGACGCGCTTCGACCGGCGCGTGCATCTCAGTGCGGGGCGGATCGCATGAGGCGGCTCGGCTGGACGCTGGCTACCCTTTTGAGCCACTGGCGGCGGCACCCGACCCAGTTCGCCACATTGATGATCGGGCTGATCGCGGCGACCGCGCTGTGGAGCGGCGTGCAGGCCATCAACGCGCAGGCGCGGCAGAGCTACGACCGCGCCGCGGCCGCGTTCGGCGGCGGCCGCCTCGCCATGCTGGTGCCGGCACGCGACGAGACGCTGCCGCAGGCGCTGTTCGCCAAGCTGCGCCGGGCCGGCTGGCCGGTGTCGCCGGTGCTGGAAGGGCGCATCGCGACGAGCGGCGTCAGCCTGCGGCTGATCGGCGTCGAGCCGCTGACGCTGCCGCGCGCCGCCGGGCCCGCGCCAGCTCTCGAACTTGGCATCGGCGCCGCAGACCTGGCCGCGTTTCTGCTGCCGCCGGGGCGCACGCTGGTCGCGCCCGCCACCTTGCGCGAGCTTGCCGCGCGCGAGGGCGACACGCCGGCGCTCGGCGACGGCATGAGACTGCCGCCGCTTGCGGTGCAAGCCGATCTGGTGCCGGGCACGGCGCTGGTCGATATCGGCGTGGCGCAACGCCTGCTCGACCGGCCGGGACAGATCTCGCGGCTCCTCGTCGGCGCGGACGACGACGGCCCGCGCGCGCCGCTCGCCGAGGTCGCCGGCGACACGCTGCGGCTCATTCCGCCCGGCAGCGAAAGCGACCTCGAACGGCTGACCGACAGCTTTCACGTCAACCTCACCGCGTTCGGGCTGTTGTCGTTCGTGGTCGGGCTGTTCATCGTCTATTCGGCGATCGGGCTCGCCTTCGAGCAACGGCTGCCGACGATGCGCGCGATGCGCGCCTGCGGCGTATCGGCGCGCGGGCTGACCGCGGCGCTGCTCGTCGAACTGGTCGGCGCCGCGCTCGCGGCCGGCGTCGTCGGCTGCATCGCCGGCTATCTCATCGCCGCGCTGCTGCTGCCCGACGTCGCGCTCAGCCTGCGCGGCCTGTACGGCGCCGAGGTGCCGGGCGAGCTGGCGCTTCGTCCCGCATGGTGGTTCGCCGGCATCGGCATGAGCGTGGCCGGCGCGCTGGCGGCCGCCGCGCACAGCCTGATCAAGGCGCAAAACCTGCCGCTGATCGCGACCGCCCACCCGTACGCGTGGCGGACGGCGCAGCAGCGCTGGCTGATATGGCAGGGCGCGGCGGCGCTCGCCCTTGCCGGCGCGGCGCTCGGCATCCTGGCGGTCGGCGACGGCCTGGTCGCCGGTTTCGCGCTGCTCGCCGCGATCATGCTGGCGGCCGCGCTGGCACTGCCGCTGTTGCTTGCGCTCGCGCTGCACCTCGGCGCGCGCGGCGCGAACACGATGCTGACGCGCTGGGCCTTCGCCGACAGCCGCCAGCAACTGTCCGGGCTGTCGCTGGCGCTGATGGCGCTGCTGCTGGCGCTCGCCGTCAATATCGGCGTCGGCACCATGGTCAAGAGTTTCGAGACCAGCTTTGCCGGCTGGCTCGACCAGCGGCTCGCCTCGGAGATCTACATCCGCGCCGCCGACGACGCGCAGGCCCGCGCCATCACCGCGTTCGTCGCCACGCGCCCCGAGGTGACCGCGGTGCTGCCGACGCCGCGCGCCGAGACCCGTATCAAGGGTGGGCCGGTCGAGGTGCTGGGCTTCGCCGACCATCCGACCTATCGCGACCACTGGCCGCTGATCACCGCGACGCCGACGCTGTGGGACGATCTGCGCGACGGCCGCGCGCTGTTGATGAGCGAGCAGCTGGCGCGCCGCCTCGGTCTTGCGGCCGGCGACAGCCTGCGCCTTGTCACGCCCGCCGGCGCCTTGATGCTTCAGGTCGGCGGCATCTATCCCGACTACGGCAACCCGAAAGGCCAGATCGGCCTCAGCAACGATGTCCTGTTCGCGCACTGGCGCGATGCGCCCGACACCCGCTTCAGCCTGCGGCTCGCGCCCGACGCCGTGCCGGCGCTGGTCGCGGCGCTGCGCCGCCGCTTCGCGCTCGATCCCGCGCACCTGATCGACCAGGCGGCGCTCAAGCGCGACTCGATGACGATCTTCAACCGCACGTTTGCGGTGACCGCGAGCCTCAATGCCTTCACGCTCGGCGTCGCCGCCGTCGCGCTGCTGACCAGCCTGCTGACGCTCGGTGCCAGCCGGCTGCCGCAGTTGGCGCCATTATGGGCGATGGGGGTGACGCGCCGCCGCCTCGCCGCGCTCGACCTCGCCAAGACCATGGCGCTGGCGCTCGCCACCGCGCTCGCCGCGATCCCGCTCGGCCTTTTGGTGGCGTGGTGTCTGCTCGCCGTCGTCAACGTCAAGGCGTTCGGCTGGCGGCTGCCGTTTCACGTCTTCCCCGGCCAGCTTGTGCAACTGATCGCGGTGGCACTGGCGGCGGCATTGCTGGCGGCGGCGCTGCCGACGCTGCGGCTGTCGCGCATGAAGCCGGCCGACCTGATCCGGGTGTTTGCCAATGAACGCTGAGATGTCGCGCCGTGCCCTGCTGCGCCTCGCAGCGCTGGCGCTGGCCGGCGGCGCATCGTCACCCTTGCGCGCGCAGGGCTATGCCGGGCTCGGCCAGGACGCGGCCGGTTTTGCCCGCGTCGTGCCCGGCGTCGCGCTCACGTTCCCGCGCGACCACGGCCCGCATCCCGACTTCCGCATCGAGTGGTGGTACCTCACCGCCAACCTCGACGGCGACGACAAGGCTGCTTACGGCGTGCAGTGGACGCTGTTCCGGCAGGCGGCGATGCCCGGCCCGCAGCGCGACGGTTTCGACAGCCAGCAGGTGTGGATGGCGCATGCCGCCGCGACCAGCGCCACCGCGCATCGCTTTGCCGAGCGTTTTGCGCGCGGCGGCGTCGGGCAGGCGGGCGTCGAGGCCACGCCGTTTCATGCTTTCATCGATGCCTGGGAGATGCGCGCCGGCGCAGGCGCCGACGCCAACACGCTGGCGCCGCTGACGGTGAGCGCGGCGGCGAAGGATTTTGCCTATACGCTCAACCTTGCCGCCACGCGGCCGCTGGTGCTGCAAGGCGAGGCCGGCTACAGTCGCAAGTCGGACCGCGGCCAGGCGTCGTACTACTACAGCCAGCCGTATTTCACCGCCGAGGGCAATCTTTCGCTCGACGGCCGCCGCGTCGCGGTGCGCGGACAGGCATGGCTCGACCGCGAATGGTCGAGCCAGCCGCTCGCCGCCGACCAGAACGGCTGGGACTGGTTCTCGCTGCACCTTTCCGACGATGTAAAACTGATGCTGTTCCGCCTGCGCCACGCCGACGGCCGGCATTTTCATTCCGGCAACTGGATCGACCGCGACGGCTCGCACCCGCTGTCGCCGGACAGCATCGCGCTGACGCCCGCAGCAATCAGCCGCGTCGCCGGCCGCGACATCCCGACGGCGTGGCAGGTGGCCGTGCCCGCGCGCGGCCTGTCGATCGAAACCGCGCCGCTCAATGCGCAGAGCTACATGGCGACGCGTTTTCCTTACTGGGAAGGGCCGATCCGCTTTCGCGGCACGCACGAAGGACAAGGCTATCTGGAGATGACCGGCTATTGAGGTCCGGACAAGACGCTAGCGGCGCTTCCTGCCCTTGATCTCCTCCTCGTCTTCCTCGTCCTCTTCATCCTCGTCGTCGTCTTCGTCCTCATCCTCGTCTTCGTCCTCATCCTCGTCGTCGTCGTCTTCGTCGTCCTCGTCTTCAT
>JBDHSY010000080.1:0-9783 GCA_039808405.1 Xanthobacteraceae bacterium | reverse complement strand
CGCCGGCTCCGACGCGCTCAACGCATCCGCCGCGCGCGCCGGCCGCGCCATCGTCGATCTGGTGGCGAAGGGCATCAAGGCGCGCGCCATTCTGACCGCCAGCGCGTTCCGCAATGCCGTCCGGGTCGCGGTGGCGACCGGCTGCTCGGTGAACTGCGTCCGGCATCTCGCGGCGGTGGCGATGGAGGCCGACCTCGATATCGATATCGTGCGCGAGATCGAAGCGGTTCACGACCTGCCGCAACTGACGTTGATCCGTCCCAACGGTCCGCATCGCATCGAGGAGTTCGATGCGGCGGGCGGTTGCCGCGGCGTCATGACGCGCCTGCGCGAGCGGCTCGATACCACGGCGCTGACGGTCTCCGGTCGCGCGTTGTCTGTCGCGCTCGATGAAGCGCCCGAGCCGGACGCCGAACGTATCCGTCCGCTCGACCGGCCGTTCCGCGACGAACCTGGGCTGACTATCCTGCGCGGCACGCTGGCGCCCGACGGCGCCGTGGTCAAGCTCTCCGCGGTGCCGGCGGACGTTCGCACGTTTGTCGGCAAGGCGCGCGTCTTCAAGGATGAGAACGCCGCCATCGCCGCGCTGGAAACGCGGGCCATCGGCCCCGGCGATGTCGTGGTGCTGCGCGGCATGGGGCCGAAGGGCGGCCCAGGAACGGTGTTCGCCGCCAGCTTCATGGCGGCGCTGGTCGGCGCCGGGCTCGGCGCCGGCGTTGCCGTCGTGACGGACGGGGAATTGTCCGGGCTCAACAGCGGCATCACCATCGGCCAGATCATGCCGGAGGCGGCGGAAGGCGGGCCGCTGGCGCTGGTCGAGGAAGGCGATGGCATCGCCATCGATCTCAACAGCCGCACGATCGACCTTCAAGTTGCCGACGACGTGCTGGCGCGGCGCAGGGCCGCCTGGCAGCCGCCCGATCACAGCCGGGTGCGCGGCTGGCTGGGCCAGTATGCGTCGCTTGTGCAGCCGCTTTCCAGGGGCGCCGTGCTGCGCCCGCCGCAAACGAAAACATAGACGACAACAGGGACGACAGAGGGAGAGCCAGATGAATCGGATAGGGTATGTGGCGGCGGTGGCCGGCGTCTTGTCGCTCGTGGCGGGACCGGCCAGTTCCGAGACGATCAAGATCGGCGTGCTGAACGACCAGTCGGGCGTGCAGGCGGACTTTGCCGGGCCGGGCTCGGTGGTTGCCGCGCGGATGGCGGTGGAGGACTTCGGCGGCACGGTGGCCGGCAACAAGGTCGAGGTGCTGGTGGCCGATCACCAGAACAAGGCCGACGTCGGCGTCAACGTGGCGCGGCGCTGGTTCGATGTCGATGGCGTCGATGCCATCTTCGACGTGCCGAACTCGGCCGTGGCGCTTGCCGTCAACAGCCTGGCGCGCCAGAAGAACAAGGTGCTGATCGTCTCCGGCGGCGGAACCTCCGACCTGACCGGAAAGGATTGCTCCCCGAACACCATCCACTGGACCTACGATACGTGGGCGCAGGCCAACACCGTCGGGACGGCGGTGACGAAGGCCGGCGCGCGGACATGGTTCTTCATGACGGTGGATTATGCGTTCGGCTATGCGCTGGAGCGTGACGCGACGGAAGCGATCAAGGCTGCCGGCGGCGAGGTCGTCGGCACCGTCCGTCATCCGCTCGGCACCTCCGACCTGTCGTCGTTTCTGCTGCAGGCGCAGTCCTCGAAAGCCAAGGTGATCGGGCTCGGCAGCGCCGGGGCGGACACCATCAACGCCGTCAAGCAGGCCGCCGAATTCGGCATCACCCAGCAGGGCCAGCGTCTGGTCGCGATGCTGATGGTGCTCAACGACATCGATGCGCTGGGGCTCAAGGATTCCCAGGGCCTGATGCTGTCGGAAGCCTTCTACTGGGACCTGAACGACGGCACCCGCGCCTGGGCGAAGCGGTTCGCCGCGCTCAACAACGGGCGCTACCCCAACATGGTCCATGCCGGCGTGTATGCCAGCGTGCTGCATTACCTGAAGGCCGTCGCGCAGCTCAAGGACGCCAAGGACGCCAAGGACGGCGCCAAGGTCGTCGATGCCATGAAGGCGCTGGCGACCGACGATCCGCTGTTCGGCAAGGGTCGGGTCCGCAGGGATGGCCGGGCCATCCACGACATGTATCTGTTCCAGGTGAAGACCCCGGCCGAGTCGAAAGGGCCTTACGATTTCTACAAGCTCGTCGGCTCGGTTCCGGCCGAGCAGGCGTTCCGTCCGCTCGAGGCTGGCGGCTGCCCGCTGGCGAAATAGCACGGATCGCGATTGATCTTGATGTGGGGCGCGTGCGGGCCTGGCTCGCCGCGCCCCACGCGCGTCAGCACACCGGCCGTGCCGATGGTTTGCGTGATGCGCATTCGCCGACGTTGCCTCTTCACTCTGCCAGCGCCCGCTCCGGATCGGCGGTGAGGACGGATGTCTGCCGCCGCCGCTCTCTCCGCGCCATCGCGATGACGGCTGCGCGACCTGTCAGTCGCGGCTTATCCCTTGCGCGATGCGCCTGCGGCATGGTCGCGGCGGGGCCATAGTCTGATGTATCAGATAAACGGAATGTTTCCGGCGTAGGACCGTGCAGGGCCGCCTTCACGCCACGATGCCTGCAAATCCGCCTTTCGCCATCGCGCAAGACCACACCGGGTATCCGCACGATTTCTCGTCTCCAAGGCGCTGCGGTCGCTCGGGCATATCGCCACGATAGCCTTTATCTAAAGGCATTTCCGAAGTTTCCAAGGTAGCGTCGATCGCTTGCAGGCCATTCGTTTTTAGGACGTCGCAGGATGCGATGCCGCGTGCGCGACCGCTGCTCCAGCGTCGCGTCGCCTACGACTTTTCGACAATGGCTGCCTTGACTCAAGAATCCCTTTAGTGAAATATCAGACATTGCCAATGGAACTCTCGGCTATCTTGGAGGATGAGGGCAGTGGTTACACGCAGAGAGATTCTCAAGGTCGCCGGTGGTGCGATGGTACTGGTGGCGACCAAATCCGCCTATGCGGCCGACGCGACCGGCGTGACCGACGACAAGATCAAGCTCGGTATTCTCGGCGACCTGACGGGCCATGCCGCCCACTGGGGCACTGGCAATCTGGCCGGAGGCACGCTGGCGTTCGAGGAGATCAATGCCGCCGGCGGCATCAACGGTCGCAAGCTCGAATGGATCTCCGTCGATAGCGAAAGCTCGGCGCCGAAAGGCATCGCCGGCTTCAAGCGCCTGGTCGATCAGGAGAAGGTATTCGCCATCTTCGGCCCGACCTCGAGCGCCGTCGGCGTCCCGCTGCTCAAGACCATGTCGTCGAGCAGTGTCCCGATCTTCATCCCGACGTTCTCCTCGCCGCTGATCACCAACCCTCCGGTCAAGAATATCTTCCGCTCCGGGACGCTCAACGATGCGGACCAGGGCAGGATCATCGCCGACTATGTCGCGGGCATCTCCAAGAAGCACAGCATCGCGATCATGCGGCAATCCGACGAGTACGGGAAGAACGGCGCGACCAACGTCAGCAACCGGCTCAAGGAGATCGGCAACGTCAAGATTTCGGAAGAGCAGTTCAACGCCTCCGACACCGACTTCACCTCGCAGCTGCTGCGCATTCGCGAGTCGGATGCCGACATCATGGTGGTCTATGGCTACCCGGCGCCGTCGGCGATCGTGATGCGGCAGGCCAAGCAGCTCGGCCTGCCGGTTCAGATCGTCGGTTCGACGGCGACCGCAAGCCGCACCTATGCCGCAACCGTCGGCAAGGAGGCCGTGGGCACCCGCTCCATGACGACGACGCGGTATCTTCCCGAGGGCGACAGCCCGGAGATCGTCAAGTTCAGGAAAGCGTTCGAGGCGCGGTTCCCCGAGCTCGCGCGCCAGACCCGGCCCGAGGCCACCGACCAGCTGGCCTATCATGGCGCCAAGACCCTGATCGAAGGGTTGCGGCGGGCAGGGCGCGATCTCAACCGCGAAGGCCTGATCAAGGCGCTCGAGGGACTCAAGGACTTCGAGACCGGCATTGCCGAGCCCACCACCTTCGGCCCCGACCGCCGCGAAGGCAACCGCTCCGGCTTCGTCCTCGAGATCAAGGAGGATCTGAGCCGCACGGTGCTGCCGAAGGCGTATTCGGCCATCTGATCGGGCAAGCCCAAAAGCCTGATCGATGGTCTCTACATTCATCCAGTTGTTGTTGAGCGGTGCGATTGCGGGCAGCGTGTATGCGTTGCTCGCAATCGGCCTCGTTCTCATTCACAACGGCACCGGCGTGGTCAATTTCGGCTTCGGCGATCAATTGATGGTCGGGGTCTATATCCTCGTCTTCGCCCAGCAGTTTCTCGGCCTGGCGCTGCCGCCGGCGATACTCGTCGCGGTGATCGTCAGCGGCCTGCTCGGGCTCGCCATCCAGTCGCTGGTGATGACGCCGCTGCGCAATCGCCCGGTGCTGATCCCGATCGTCGCCACCATCGCCATCGGGGCGGCGCTGCGCGAGGGCGTTCGCGCCTTCATGGGGCCGAACCCGTGGCCGGTTCCCTTTCTTCTGTCGACCTCTCCGTATCGCATCGGCGGCATTTCGATCGTCCCCTCGGATCTCGCGATCCTCGGAACGGCCATCGTCATCATGGCCTGCCTCTACGTGTTCTTCGAGTTCACCAGGTACGGGCAGGCCATCCTGGCGGCGTGCGCCAATCCGACCGGCGCCCTCATCGTCGGCATTCCCGCCGGCACCACGACGACGGGCATCTGGGTGCTGTCCTCGATGCTCGCCGCCATCGCCGGAATCGTTATCGCGCCGCTGACGACGCTGACGCCCGACATCGGCCTGATCGCCATCAAGGGCTTTGCCGCCGCGGTTCTCGGCGGCTTCGCCAGTCTGCCCGGCGCCGTCGTCGGCGGTATCCTGCTCGGCATCATCGAGGCGCTGGCCGGATATTATATCTCGAGCGCGATGAAGGACATCGTCAGCTACGCCATCCTGATCGGGGTCATCGTTCTCCTGCCGTCGGGCCTGTTCAACCGCGTATCGGTCAGGAAGGTCTGACGATGTGGGGGAATCTGGCCTGGGTGTTGTGGCTGGCCATCGCGGCTCTCGCGCCGTTCCTGGCCGGCCAGTACCTGCTCTATAACATCGGCATCGTCGCGACGACCGCCGCCATCGTGTCGGGGCTGACTTTCCTCAGCGGCGTCGCCGGCCTGATTTCGATCGCCCAGTCGGCCTTCGTTGCCATCGGCAGCTATGGCGCCGTGCTTCTCCAGATGCACCTTGGCATTCCGCTGCTGATCGGCATTCCGGTCGCGGCGGCGATCGCCGGCGTGGTCGGCTGGCTGCTTGGGTTTCTCTGCCTCCGTCTCGACGGGCACTATCTGGCGCTGGTGACGCTCGCCTTCATGGGCATCGTGCACTACACGATCATCAACCTCGACATCACCGGCGGCGCCGTCGGGCTTGCGGTCCCGTCGGTCACGCTGTTCGGGTTCACCCTGGATTCGCCGATGGCGATCTATGTGATGGCCGTGACGGCCTCCGCCATCACGCTGTGGTCGATCGACCGCCTCATTCATTCGCGCTACGGGCGCATGCTGAGGGCGCTGCGGCAGAGCGATATCGCCGCCGTTTCGCTCGGCGCCGACCGTCGCTCGCTGCGCACCATGGCGCTGGCGACCAGCGCTGTCGCCGGCGGATTCGCGGGCGGCTTCCAGGCGCTCCAGTTGACCTATCTCGATCCGCAGCAGTTCACCATCGTCACCGCGGTGTTCTACATCGCCATCATGGTGGTCGGCGGCATGCGCAGCGTGCACGGCGCCATCATCGGCGCGGCGATCTTCGTGTTCGTTCCCGGCTTCCTGTCCGGGCTCGAGCACTACATGGCCTTCATCCTGTTCTTCTTCGTCACGGTGATGATCGTCGTGATGCCGGACGGGCTTGTGTCCATCTTCTCCGTTGGCGACCGGCTGTCCGGCTGGATGGCGTCGCGTCATGGACGAAAGAATGCTTGAGCTGAGAAATGTGGTCGTGCGCTTCGGCGGCCTGGTCGCGGTCAACGACGTCTCGCTCGACGTGCAGGCCGGCGAGATCCATGCCCTGATCGGTCCGAACGGGGCCGGCAAGTCGACGATCATCAACGTGGTGATGGGGCTCTACCGGCCCACGGAGGGCGACTGCATCTTCCAGAGCGAGCCGGTCTCCGGTCAGCCGACCCACCTGATCGCCCGCCGCGGGCTGGCGCGGACGTTCCAGAACACCGAATTGTTCACGGACTTCACCGCGGTCGAGAACGTCATGGTCGGGCTCGATCACGAATATGGCTACGGCATCGCCAGCCGGCTGCTGGGACTGCCGGATTGGCGCCGCAAGGAGGCGGCGGCGCGGCACGAGGCGCTGGAGCTGCTCAAGAAGCTCAGAATCGAAAAATTCGCCGAACAGAAGGCCGGCACGCTGCCGTTCGGCTTGCGGCGCCGCCTCGAAATCGCGCGGGCGCTGGCGACGCGCCCGAAGCTGCTGCTGCTCGACGAGCCGGCGGCGGGGCTGCGGCACCACGAGATCATCGAGCTGAACGGAATCCTCGAAGACCTGCGCGACCGGCACGGTCTCGCGATCCTGCTTGTCGATCACGTCATGAAGGTGGTGATGGCGATCTCCAACCGCGTCACGGTGCTCAACTTCGGCCGGCATGTCGCGACGGGGACGGTGAGCGAGATCAAGAACAATCCCGACGTGATCGCGGCCTATCTCGGCGGAGCGGCCGGCCATGCTTGAGGTCGAGGGCATCTCGTGCGGCTATGGCGACGTGGCGGTGACCAGCAACGTCAGCATCGTCGTTCCCGACCGCTCCGTGATCGCGCTGCTGGGCGCGAACGGCGCGGGCAAGACCACGACGCTGCTGGCAATCGCCGGATTGATCAAAAAGCAGCGCGGCACCATCCGGTTTCGCGGCACCGCGATCGAGAACCTGTCGACGCCGGCGATCCTGCGGCTCGGCCTGGCGCTGGTGCCCGAGCGGCGCGAACTGTTTCCCGACATGACGGTCGCCGAGAATCTGCGGCTTGGCGGCTTCATCCATGATCGGGCGACCAACGACGAAAGCCTCGAGCGCGTGCTGGAGATGTTTCCGCGCCTGCGCGAACGCTTCGGCCAGCGCGTCGGCACGCTGTCCGGCGGCGAGCAGCAGATGCTGGCGATCGCGCGCGGGCTGATGTCGAAGCCATCGCTGATCATGCTGGACGAGCCGTCGCTCGGGATCGCTCCGATGATCGTCGAGGAGATATTCCGCGCGATCGAACGAATGGTCGAAGAGGGCATGTCGATCCTGCTGGTCGAGCAGAACGCCCTGCGCGCGCTCGAAATCTCCAGCCACGCCTATCTGATGGAGGGCGGTGAGATCACCCAGCACGGCGACAGCAAGGCGTTCCTGAACGATGACAGCATCAAGGACAAATACCTTGGCTAACCCGGCGGATCGCCGTTCGCGACCCCGCGCGGGGAGCCCGTCGTGATCCGATGAAAGGTCCAGTACGATGAGCAAGGACGCATCCGTCTTACGCCTTCAGCCGGCGCCGCATGGCGACGCGGACTCGCAGCTCGCGCGTTTCGCAAAAGCGGTATCGGACGAAGGGGCCCTGGCCAGGGCGCTCGAAGGCGCCGACATCGTGCCCCAGCTTCTGGTGCATGCGCAGCTGTCCGGCGACACGGATCTATTGAGCGAGGCGGCGCCCTATGTCACCGGCGGCTGGAGTTTTATGGAAAGCATTCCGGAGCCGCTGCGCATCCGGATTCGTGCAAGGCTGATCCAGACCCTGAAAGACTGCGCCGCGGGGCGGCTGCCCCCGCCGCAGGTGCCGTCGCGCACCGAGTTCGGCACGATCATGAGCGCCGGCATCGGCGAGATGTTGGCCGACGACTACGCGGCGATGTTTCTGGAGGAGATGACCTCCGAGTCCTCGGCCTCCGATCCGCGCAACGTCACCTGGAGGCGTCCGGTTCGTCCCGACATGAAGGATTTCCACGTCGTCATCATCGGCGCCGGCGTGTCCGGCCTGTGCATGGCGATCAAGCTCCGCGAGCTTGAAATCCCCTTCACGATCTACGAGAAGAACGACACCGTCGGTGGCACCTGGTACGAGAATTCCTATCCCGGCGCCGCGGTCGACATTCCCAATCACTTCTATTCGTTCTCGTTCGAGCCCAAGCACGACTGGTCGCGGCACTTCGCCCGCCGCGACGAACTGTGGACCTATCTCGAGCACTGCGCCGACAAATACGATGTCCGCCGCAACATCGAGTTCGGCGTCGAGATGACCGAGGCCGAGTTCGACGAGGGCCGTCAGCGCTGGACCGTCAGGCTGAAGGACCGGGACGGCAACGTGCGGACCGTTGACGCGCCCATCCTGGTCACGGCGACCGGCGTGCTCAACCGGCCGGCCATCCCCGATATTCCGGGGATCGCGTCGTTTGCCGGCCCGATGTTCCATTCGGCGCAGTGGGATCACAGCGTCGAGCTGAAAGGCCGCCGCGTCGCGCTGGTCGGCACCGGCGCTTCGAGCATGCAGATCGGGCCGACCATCGCCGGTTCGGTCGAGCGGCTTCTGGTGTTCCAGCGTTCGCCGCACTGGGCCGTGTCGCACCCCAACTATCACCTCGAAGTCACCGAGGGCATGAAGTGGGCGCTGCAGAACATCCCGTTCTTCGCGAAGTGGTATCGCTTCCTGCTGTTCTGGGCATCCGGCGACGTGCTCCATCGCATGCTTCAGGTCGATCCCGAGTGGCCGACGCCGGAGATTTCGCTCAATGCCGAAAGCCATGCCTTTCGCCAGCGGCTGCTCGACTACATCAATTCGGAACTGAGCGACCGGCCGGACCTGATCGCGCGGGTGACGCCGAATTTCCCGCCTTACGGCAAGCGCATGCTGCGCGACAACAACTGGTACAAGATGCTTAAGCGCGGCAACGTCGATCTGATCTCCGAAGCTGTCCAGGAGATCACGCCGGATGCCATCATCGACGGCGCGGGCCAGCGCCATCCGGTCGACGTCATCGTGCTGGCGACCGGTTTTCTGGCGACGAGGCCGCTGTGGCCGATGACCATTCGCGGTCGCGGCGGTGCCGACATCCGCAAGCTGTGGAACGACGACGATCCGCGCGCCTATCTCGGCATCACGGCGCCGAAATTTCCGAACATGTTCATGCTGGCCGGCCCCAACACCGGGTTGTCGCACGGTGGCAGCTTTTTCTTCATCGTCGAGTGCCAGGTCCGCTATGTCATGCAGTGCCTGCGCGAAATGATCGAAAAGAACCACGCGACCATGGAATGCCGCGACGCGCCGCACGACGAGTACAATCGTCAGGTGGACGAGGCGCACAGCCGCATGGTGTGGGCGCATAAGAACGTGAAGAGCTGGTACAAGAACGACAAGGGGCGCGTCGCGGCGCTGTCGCCGTGGCGACTGGTCGATTACTGGAAGCTGACCTGGGCGCTTAATCCCAACGACTACATCTTCCGGCCCCGCGGCGCGGCCGCGCCCGCCAAACGCGAGGCGTGACGATGGCGGCGCAACCGCTCCGCGAGGAGGTTTTTGCGAAGATCGCCGCGCTCGGCGCGAAATTCGACGGCGACGTGATGGCGGCGACGCGGGCGGCAGTTGAGATGCTGCCGGACGATGCCGGCGATGCGCCACCGCTTGTCGAAAGCGTGTCGTACGGGCCCGATCCGCGCCACGAGATCGACGTCTATGCACCGGGCGGCACGGGGCGGCCGGTGCTCGTTTACGTTCCGGGCGGCGGGTTCGTCGGCGGCGACAAGG
>JBDHSY010000079.1:0-9801 GCA_039808405.1 Xanthobacteraceae bacterium | reverse complement strand
CGAGAAGGAGATCGAGCCGCTCTACGGCCTGTCCGACCTCGGCGCGGTGGCCGCCAACGTGGTGGCCCGTGCCATGGCGCGCGGCGTCTATGAGGCGACCGCCCTGCCCTTCCCCGACGCGCTGCCGACGTGGAAGGCGCGGTTCGCCTGACCTGACGCCGGTTGGCGTGGCCGCCACAGCTTGGCCACGGCTTCGCCATACCGGCTATGCCAAGTATTTCTCCGGGGCCATACGGTATTCGCCGCGCTAAATATAAGTATTCATACCGTATAGACTTGCAGCTTTAAGGTTAGTTTCCGGTATCGCTTGAATATCGCCCTGACGCGATACACGTTGCCATTGTGCACGCATCAAGTGCACGCAACAGTGGAGAAACGTCATGAAGACGATGATTGGTCTGGCCATGCTGGCCACCGCTCTGATGACCGCCCCGGCCATGGCCGGCCGCGGCGGCAGCCCCGCCCTCAACGTCGCCGGCATCAGCATCGGCGCCGGTGCGCTGACCGGGCACAACGGCGTGGTCGGGCTCTTGACCGGCCACGGCGCCGTCGGCGTCAATGCCGGCGTCGGCGTCACCACCGGCAAGAGCGGCATTCTCGGCACGGTGCTCGGCCGCGGCGGCGCCCTCGGCGGGCTGCTCGGCGGCGGATGCGGCTGCCGCTAAAGCATGATCGACACGTGACCGCTCACGGCCTCCGTTTCCCCGCCATCGATCGGAAGCCGGAGCGGGCACACATCAGCGAACGGGAGGCGCCCCCGTTCGCACGTCCGCTTGCGAGGCCGCGCCGGGCGCGAACCTCCGGCTCAGCGAAGCCGCCACGATCACCGCGTCCGCCGGCTCGCCCGAGATCAGCGTTCCCGTCATCCGCGTCAGATCGAAGCCGAGCTTGATGTCATGGCCGAGATCGCGCGTTACGCCGACGCCGTAGCTCAGCGTCCGCGCGCGGAAATCGGAATCGAGATAGGCGATGTCGGAATAGCCGACCGACGCCTGCAACGCCCATATCGGGTCGATCTGCCACGATGCCTTCGCGCTGTAGAGCGTGTCGATGGTGATCGGCGAGATCGGGAACGTGGTCTCGCCGGCGCGCCGCGACGCCACCAGATCGACCGTGAACGGTTTTGGTTTCCAGCTCACGCTGGCGTCGAACAACAGGCGCCCCACATTGGTGAAATCCGGATCGTGCCAGCGCCCGGAGAGCCACGACACCGCGCCGAACGCCGTCAGCGTATCGTCGCTATGGCGCACGAACAGAAACGGCTCCAGCCGCTCGTTGTCGCGCACGTAGCCGAAGATGTCGAACTTTTGCGCATAGCGGCGCGCCGACAGGTTGACCGACATGCCGACTTCCGTCTTGTCGCGCACGATGCTGATGCCGGGAATGAGGGTCGCGCGCCAGAACTGGTGCGGCGTCGGAAAGAAGTTCGGAAAGATGGCGTTGGTCTGGTTGAGCCGCGTCAGCCCGCCCTCGGCGGTGACGAACAGTTTCAGATCGCCGTGGCGGGATTGCAGCTTGACCGATTGCGCAAGGTCGGACGAACGCAGGTTGTAGGTGTCGGCGTCGCTGAAGGTGGTGGTGGCATCGACGCGGAAACCGTCGTCGCCGAGCGAGCCGCGCAGCAGCACCTTGCCGGTGCGCGCCGCCGCCATCGCCGGATTGGCGTAGCGCGTGGTCGCGCCCTCCGCCGCCACCGCGACGCGCAATGAATCGATCTCGCCGCCCGCGGCCAGCGCGGTGTCGGCGCTCACGAAGGCGCTGCCGCCGATGCCGCCGCCGGTGGCAAACACCGGATTGGAATCGTAGCCGCCGCGCAGCCGCAGCGAGGCGACGAAGGCATCCTCCGCCAGCGCAACAGCCGGGCCAAGACAACAGGCGGCCGCCAGAGCGAATACTTGGAAGACGAGAAGCGATGGCCGGAATAATCTTTGCATGGCCCACGATTACTGGCCATTAGGGTTAGCAAGCGGTGAACGCCGGCCATCGGCGGGTTTTTCTGCGTAGTCGTCCCGATCCCGCGGGGATAGCTGTACCGCCGCGAACCGCGCGAGCCGGCCGCCGCCGTTGCTCCTGCGGCGGCTGCGTGATAGGCGAAACGCTTCGGCCGGCTCGGCTCAAAGGGTCGCTCGCCGCGCTGTTTAGAGGCTCCCATGTCGTCATTCGCGCACCGTCCGCTCGTCATTGCGCCGTCGATCCTCGCCGCCGATTTTGCAAAGCTCGGCGAAGAGGTGCGTGCCGTCGATGCCGCCGGCGCCGACTGGATCCATCTCGACGTCATGGACGGGCACTTCGTACCGAACATCTCGTTCGGCGCCGACGTCATCAAGGCGCTGCGTCCCCACAGCAAAAAATTCTTCGACACGCACCTGATGATCGCGCCGTGCGATCCTTACCTCGAGGCGTTCGCCAAGGCCGGCTCCGACCGCATCATCGTCCATGCCGAAGCCGGGCCGCATCTGCACCGCTCGCTACAGGCGATCCGCGCGCTCGGCAAAAAGGCCGGCGTCTCGCTCAATCCGGCAACCCCGGTCTCGGCCATCGAGAACGTCGTCGACATGATCGACCTCGTGCTGGTGATGTCGGTCAATCCCGGTTTCGGCGGCCAGGCCTTCATCCCCGCGGCGATCGACAAAGTGCGCGCGGCAGCGGCATTGATCGCCGGCCGCGATATCGACATCGAGGTGGACGGCGGAGTGACGAAGGATACGGTCGGCGCCATTGCCGCCGCCGGCGCCAATGCGTTCGTTGCCGGCTCCGCCGTGTTCAAGGGCGGCACGCGCGAGGCCTACGCCGCCAACATCGAGGCGATCCGCAACGCCGCCGCAATGGCGCGCGGCGAGATCGTCTGATCGCACTCAACAGGACGTTTTCGAGATGATTCCGCGTTACTCCCGCCCCGCCATGGCTGCCATCTGGGAGCCGCAGACCCGTTTCAAGATCTGGTTCGAGATCGAGGCGCATGCGGCCGATGCGCTGGCCGAGCTGGGCGTCATCCCGAAGGACGCCGCCAAAACCATCTGGGCGAAGGCGAAGGACGCCACCTTCGATATCGCGCGCATCGACGAGATCGAGCGCGAAACCAAGCACGACGTGATCGCCTTCCTCACGCACCTTGCCGAGATCGTCGGCCCCGAGGCGCGCTTCGTGCATCAGGGCATGACGTCGTCCGACGTGCTCGACACCTGCCTCAGCGTACAGCTGGCGCGCGCCGCCGATATTCTGATCGCCGATGTCGATGCGCTGCTGGCGGCGCTCAAGCGCCGCGCGTTCGAGCACAAGCTGACGCCGACCATCGGCCGCTCGCACGGCATCCATGCCGAGCCGGTAACGTTCGGGCTGAAGCTCGCGGTCGCCTATGCCGAGTTCGCGCGCAACCGCGACCGGCTCGTTGCGGCGCGGACCGACATCGCGACCTGCGCCATCTCCGGCGCCGTCGGCACGTTCGCGCAGATCGACCCGCGCGTGGAAGCCCATGTCGCGAAAGCCATGGGGCTGACGCCGGAGCCGGTCTCGACGCAGGTCATTCCGCGCGACCGCCACGCCATGTTCTTCGCGACGCTCGGCGTCGTCGCCTCCTCGATGGAGCGGCTGGCCATCGAAATCCGCCACCTGCAACGCACCGAAGTGCTGGAGGCGGAGGAATTTTTCTCGGAGGGGCAGAAGGGCTCGTCCGCCATGCCGCACAAGCGCAACCCGGTGCTGACCGAGAACATCACCGGCCTCGCCCGCATGGTGCGCGGCTACGTGACGCCAGCGCTGGAGAACGTCGCGCTGTGGCACGAGCGCGATATCTCGCACTCCTCCGTCGAGCGGATGATCGGCCCCGACGCCACCGTGACGCTCGATTTCGCGCTGAACCGCCTGACCGGCGTGGTGGACAAGCTCGTCGTCTATCCCGCCAACATGATGAAGAACCTCGACCGGCTCGGCGGCCTGGTGCATTCGCAGCGCGTGTTGATCGCGCTCACGCAAAAGGGCTGCTCGCGCGAGGACGCCTACCGGCTGGTGCAGCGCAACGCCATGCCGGTGTGGCGCGGCGAAGGCGACTTCCGCACCCTGCTCAAGGCCGACGCCGACGTGCGCAAGTATCTGAGCGACGCCGAGATCGATGAAAAGTTCGACCTCGGCTACCACCTCAACCACGTCGATACGATCTTCGAGCGGGTATTCGGCGAGGCGTGAGGCCGACTTCGCCGAAAGGACGGCTGACCGCGCCGCCGGTTTGGTCTATGGTCGCTGACGTGATCCCGCGCCCGACGATTCTGGTGTTCGATTCCGGCCTCGGCGGTCTCACGGTGCTCCGCGAGATCGTGCGGGCCCGGCCCGGCGCACGCTGCGTCTATGTCGCCGACGACGCCTACTTCCCTTACGGCCACCACAGCGAAGCCGAGATCGTCGCCCGCGTGGTGCCGCTGATCGGCCAGTTGATCGCCGCGCACGCGCCCGATCTCGTGGTGATCGCCTGCAACACCGCCTCCACCCTGGTGCTGGCCGACCTGCGCGCGGCCTATGCCGTGCCGTTCGTCGGCACGGTGCCGGCGATCAAGCCGGCCTGCGCCCGCTCGCGCTCGAAACGGGTCTCCGTGCTCGGCACCAAGGGCACGGTGGCGCGCGAATACACGCAAGCGCTGATCCGCGATTTCGCGCAAGGCTGCGAGGTGACATTGGTCGGCGCGCCGCGTCTCGCGGCGCTGGCGGAGGCGGCTCTGGCGGGCGAGACGGTGAGCGACGCCGAGATCGCGGCCGAAATCGCGCCGTGCTTCGTCGACGGCCCGGCGCGCACCGACACCGTGGTGCTGGCCTGCACCCACTACCCGTTGCTGCTCGCGCGCCTCACGGCGCTGGCGCCCTGGCCGGTCGAATGGATCGACCCGGCGCCGGCCATCGCCCGCCGGGTCGCGGCGCTGCTGCGCGCGCATCCCCCCGGAGCCACCGGGACGCCGGCCGAGATGGCATTCACCTCGGGCCGGGACAGGGGCGAACTGCAACGACGCCTTGCGCCGTTTTTGGGTGGAACCGGGGTTGCGGCAGCCGATCCGGCGGCATTTGACACCCCGGCGCTTTCCCCCTAAAAACCCCCTCGCATCGCGGGCCGGTTTCGGCCCGCGATGCGTTTCGCGACCCGTGGTCCGGCCTGACGCTTGAAGGGCGGACCTGTCGATGAGGGGCCAACATCCTTTCATCCAGGAGGGCGCGTTTCCTCAAACCTTCGAACAACCGAGGACGCGATGACAAAGCGTGCAGAAGCCAAGTACAAAATCGACCGCCGCATGGGCCAGAACATCTGGGGTCGGCCCAAGAGCCCGGTCAACAAGCGCGAATACGGCCCCGGCCAGCACGGCCAGCGCCGCAAGGGCAAGCTCTCCGACTTCGGCGTGCAGCTGCGCGCCAAGCAGAAGCTGAAAGGCTACTACGCCAACATTTCCGAGCGCCAGTTCCACGCCATCTACGTGGAAGCCAACCGCATGAAGGGCGACGCCGGCGAGAACCTGATCGGCCTCTTGGAGCGCCGCCTCGACACCGTGATCTATCGCGCCAAGTTCGTGCCGACGATGTTCGCCGCGCGGCAGTTCGTCAACCACGGCCACATCAAGGTCAACGGCCGGCGCGTCAACATCCCGAGCTACAAGGTCAAGGTCGGCGACGTCGTCGAGGTCAAGGATGCCTCGAAGCAGCTCGCGCTGGTGCTGGAAGCAACCCAGCTGGCCGAGCGCGACGTGCCGGATTTCATCGAGGTCGATCACTCCAAGATGACGGCACGCTTCGTCCGCATCCCCAATCTCACCGACGTGCCGTTCCCGGTGCAGATGGAGCCGCACCTCATCGTCGAGTTCTACTCGCGCTGACGTCAAGCCGCAGCGGCCCAAAATACCAAAACCCCGGCAGCCTCGCGGCGCCGGGGTTTTTTCATGACCGGGAAGGATACGGCCGAGCGCTATTTCTCCAGCGCGTCGTAGATGAGCTGCCTGACCGTGCGCTGGATGCGCTGGCGCTGCGACGGCGCCTGCTGCATCAGCACGAAAAACAGCTCCTGCCTGAAATCGACGGCGAAGGAGGTGCCGCCCGCGCCCTCCCACCTGATCTCACCTGGCGAGCCGGGCTCCGGCGGCTTGGCGCTGCCGGCGTCGGTGCGCACCGCGAAACCGTAGCCGAAGCCGTAGCCGTCGCCGGGGAAATAGAAATGATCGCGCGCCACACCCGATCCGCGGCCGATATGGTCGGTGACCATCTGCTTGAAGGTCTCCGCGCTCAGGTACTGGCGGCCATCGCGCGCGCCGCGGTCGAGCAGCATCTGGCAGAAGCGGGCGAAGTCGGCGACGGTCGACACCATACCGGTGCCGCCCGATTCCCACTTCATCGGCACGCGCGGCGAACGCCTGGCGCCGAGACGGCCGTCGGCATCGTTGGGCAGCGGCTCGGCGAGGCGATCGAAATCGGCCGGGCCGATATAGAAGCCGGTATCCTTCATGCCGAGCGGGCCGAGCAGCTTTTCCTTCTCGACCGCGAACAGCGACTTGCCCGCCACCACCTCGATGACCCGACCGAGAATGTCGGTGGAATGACCGTAGTCCCACAGCGTACCGGGCTGCTCGGCGAGCGGCAGACGGGCGATGCGGTTGGCGAACTCGGCATTGTCGAAATCGCCGCTGTAGAGGTTGGCGCCGGCATAGGCCTTGCGCACCAGACTGTCGCCATAGAATCCGTAAGTGATGCCGGAGGTGTGCAGCAGCAGGTCGCGGATGGTGATCGGCCGCTTGAGCGGCACGAGGTCGAGAAACTTGTCGCCGCTGTCGGCCTTCTTCTCCACGCCGACCTTGGCCTCCGCAAACGCCGGGATGTATTTCGATACCGGATCGTCGAGCTTCAGCCTGCCTTCGTCGATCAGCATCATCGCAACGACGCTGGTGATCGGCTTGGTCATCGCGTCGATGCGGAACAGCGTGTCGGGCGTCATCGCGAACTGGGTCGCGACGTCGCGCACGCCGAACATGCGGAAGTACACCGGCTTGCCGCGCTGGCTGACGAGCAGGATGGCGCCGGGAATCCTGCCGGCCGCGATCTCGTCCCTGAAGAAGGCATCGAGCCGGGCGAGCTTGTCCGGAGCAAAGCTGGCGCCGGCAGGACTATTCCAGCCGTTTTCCGCCGGAGCCGGCCCGGCCGCGAGCGCGGCCGCAAGCACAATCGCGCAAGCCGCGATCGCCGCTCGCAACCCGGGAGGCGCCCAGCCGGCCACAGCCATCCAGCCATACCTTTCAAAGACAGCGCAGCCGCCGGCGGGTGCCAGCCTGCGAAATGCCTTTTCCTCCGCAAGGAATCAGCGCGCCAGCGTAGCGCAGCGACGCAATCAAATCTGCAAGGCAAAAAGCGCGTCCCGGTGAAGGCGCGCGCTTTCCGTGGAAAAGCAGCAAAATACCAGCCGCCGGATCGAAGGGGCCGCGGCCAACCCGTCGCGGGTCGCCGCCACGGCGATGCCGGCGGCGCGCGCCGACGGGAAGCGGTAGACACCGGTGGAAATCGCCGGAAAGGCGATCGAGGCCAGCGCCCGCTCGCCGGCCAATGCCAGCGCGCGACGGTAGCACGAGGCCAGCAGGCGATCTTCCCCCGCGGCCCCGCCGTGCCAGACCGGGCCGACCGCGTGGATGACATGGGCCGCCGGCAGACCGTAGCCGGCGGTGAGACGGGCATCGCCCGTCGCGCAGCCGCCGAGCTGCCGGCATTCCTCGAGCAGCTCCGGGCCGGCCGCGCGGTGGATCGCGCCGTCCACCCCGCCGCCTCCGAGCAGCGAGGCGTTGGCCGCGTTGACGATAGCGTCGACTTTGAGCGTGGTGATGTCCGCGACAATCACCTCCAGCCGGGCATCGCCAAGCTGGCGGTGAGCCGCGACCTCCGTCATTCGACGGGCTGCTGTACCGCGATGCCGTTGGTGGTGAACAGCGCCTGCAACTCGCCGGCCTGGAACATCTCGCGGACGATGTCGCAGCCGCCGACGAACTCGCCCTTGACGTAGAGCTGCGGAATGGTCGGCCAGTTCGAGAACGCCTTGATGCCCTCGCGCAGTTCGTCGGAAGCCAGCACGTTGTGGCCCTTGTAGGGGACGCCGACGTGATCGAGGATCTGCACCACCTGGGCGGAGAAGCCGCACATCGGCGCCTGCGGGGTGCCCTTCATGAACAGCACCACGTCGTTGGACTTCACTTCGTTGTCGATGAATTGCTGAATGCTCATGATCCGGTCCTTCTGCGGCGCGGCAAAACCCATGCCCGATCCCTGTTTCCCAGCATATCTAGCCGGAAACGAGATAGTCCCCAAGTCAATTTCTGGGGTGATTTTTTGATGTGGACCCGCAAGGGGCGCCGGCAAAACCCCGACCTCACGCGCGGGTGAACGCCCGGCCGGGGCGCCACACGCCCACGGCGCCACCGTTGCCGGGTTGCCCTCGCAGCCGCCGGTGCCCTATCGTTCGGGAGGGGAATATTTCAGGAACCAAAGCGACGGCAGCCGCGTTTTCCTCCGAACCGGAGTTTGTGGTGACGACATCAGCGCTTGCGGACATCCCGCTTCACGCCAAGGACGCAGCATCGGTGCCGCCGGGAGATCGTCGCAGGCATGCGCTTGCGGCGGCGTTCCGCGTGGTGCGCGGCGAGACCGAACGCCGCGCCGCGCCGCTCTCTCCCGAGGACCAGGTGGTGCAATCGATGCCGGACGCGAGCCCGGCGAAATGGCATCGCGCCCACACGACATGGTTCTTCGAGCAGTTCGTGCTCACCCCTCACCTCAAGGATTATCGCGTTTTCCATCCGGACTACGCCTACTTGTTCAACTCCTACTACGTCAGCGCCGGGCCGCGACACGCGCGCGGCGCCCGTGGCCTGTTGACCCGGCCGGGCGCGGCCGAGGTGAGCGCCTATCGCCGCCACGTCGACGCGGCGGTCGAACAACTCCTGGCGACTGCCGACGCGGCGCTGCTGGAGCGTCTGGGGCCGCTGATGGAGGTCGGCTTCAACCACGAGCAACAGCATCAGGAGCTGATGCTGACCGATATCCTGCACGCGTTCGGGCAAAACCCGATCCCGCCGGCCTACGATCCGGCATGGACGCCGCCGCGCGCCACCGCCGGCTCCGGCTTCGCCACCCTCGCCGAGGGCATCCACACCGTCGGCCACGCCGGCACGGGCTTCCATTACGACAACGAGACGCCGGCGCATCGCGCGCTGGTCGGGCCGGTCCGCATTGCGCGCGCGCTCGTCACCAATGCCGAGTGGCTCTATTTCATGGCGGACGGCGGCTACGCCACGCCGACGCTGTGGCTGATGGACGGCTTTGCCCGCGCCAGCGACGAGGGCTGGGAGGCGCCCGGCCACTGGCGCAAGGTCGACGGCGAATGGCGCATCATGACGCTCAGTGGCTTGCAGCCGGTCGATCCGGCCGCGCCGGTCTGCCACGTCAGCTACTACGAGGCCGATGCCTTCGCGCGCTGGCGCGGCGCCCACCTGCCGACCGAAATGGAATGGGAGGTCGCCGCGCGTGCCGGCCTGATCGACGACGCTTTCGGCATCGTCTGGCAGTGGACGCGCTCGGCCTACGCGCCCTACCCCGGCTACCGAGCCGCGCCCGGCGCGCTCGGCGAATACAACGGCAAGTTCATGGTCAACCAGTACGTTCTGCGCGGCGCGTCGCTTGTGACGCCCGAAGGCCACAGCCGCGCCACCTATCGCAACTTCTTCTATCCGCACCATCGCTGGCAGTTCAGCGGCCTCCGGCTCGCCAGCTACGACGACTGAACCATCTTAAAATCGGGGC
>JBDHSY010000078.1:0-9859 GCA_039808405.1 Xanthobacteraceae bacterium | reverse complement strand
AACACGCAGGTCGATCACACCACGGATCAAAGGCTGTTTCTCGCTCCGTCGATCACTTTCAAGCCCACGGATGACACCAAGCTGACGATCCTGTCCCACATCCAGAAGGACAACGTGGAGGGCTGGAGCGGAACGTTCCTGCCCATGGAAGGCACGCTCTTGCCCAATCCCAACGGCAAGATTCCCGTCAGCCGGTTCGTGGGCGAGCCGGGCTACGATCACTACAAGCGCGATCAGGCCGCCGTCGGCTATGAGTTCGAGCACCGCTTCTCCAATGCGCTGACGTTTCGCTCGAGCGCGCGCTATGCGGAGGTGAAGGTCGATGCGCCGAACGTCTATCCGGGCTCTCTCGATCCTGTCGATCTGCGGACGCTCAACCGTTCGACGCTTCGGTTTCGCGACTACGTTCGAAACGTCACGACCGACAACAACCTGACGGCCAAGTTCGATCTCGGCCCGGCATCCCATACGGTGCTGTTCGGCGTCGACTATCAATGGCTGCGCGATCGCGATCGGTTCGACGGCGCGGCGGGGCCCACGCCGACGCTGGATATCTTCAATCCCGCTTATGGCGCGGCGTTGCCGGGCGTCGCGCCGATCATCGACAACGATATCGAGCAAAGCCAGGTCGGGCTGTATATCCAGGATCAAATCCGGCTGAGCAACTGGCTGCTGACCCTGGGCGGGCGCCAGGATTGGGCGCGCGGCCGCACGACCAATATGATGACGCCGAACGCGCCGCCGACGACGACGAAAGACCATGCGTTCACCGGCCGGGCCGGATTGGCCTATCTTTTCGACAACGGCCTTGCTCCGTATGTGAGCTATTCCACGTCGTTCGAGCCTCTGGTCGGCACCACGTCCGAAGGCAATCCATTTGTGCCGACAACGGGTCAGCAGTACGAAGTGGGAATCAAGTATCAGCCGCCAGGCTCGAAGATTCTGATGACCGGCGGGATCTTCGAGTTGACTCAGCAGAATGTGCTCACCCCGGACATTCGACCCGGCGCATTGCCGTTCAGTCAGATCCAGCAGGGAGAGATCCGTGTGCGCGGCGCTGAACTGGAAGCGAAGGTACAGGCCTGGAACGGCTGGAATCTGATCGGGTCCTATACGTTCGCCGATGCGGTCGTCGCAAAGAGCAATTTGGACGTCAACGGGATTCCGGTGGAAGGAAAGAACGTCACGAGTGTCCCGCGCCATCAGGCGGCGCTTTGGGCGAAATATACGTTCGACGCGGAGCCGCTTGCCGGTTTCGGATTGGGCGCTGGCGTTCGATACCGGAGCAGCGTCTATGCCGACGATCTCAACCGGCTGACGGTGCCGGCCGTGACGCTGGTGGACGCCGCACTGAGCTACGATTTCGGCAAGCTGGATCCCCGGCTGAACGGGGTGATGCTCAACGTCAACGCCAGCAACCTGTTCGGCAAGGAGTATGTGGCAAACTGTCAGTATGGCGTCTGCTACTACGGGCTGGGGCGAACCGTAACGGCGAAGATGACCTATCGGTGGTAAGGCATGACGCCGCAGTTTTTCAGGCCGGTGAGGCGCCTCCACGCCAAATCGGTCTGAAAACTCCGTCACGGCCAGCGCAGGGGTCAGGCGCCACGGCAGCGATCCGCATACCTGTCGACTTTCGACGACGTTCCGGTTCTGAAAAGGGTGTCGGCGCGGTCGCTATCGCCGAAAAAGTTTTCGATGCGGGGTTCAAAAAGCGCCTGCTCAATCGTCTTTACCATAGAGGGGCAGTGGCCAAGGGACCTCGGGAGTGAGTGGAACCACCGCATCGCGTAAGAGCTCGAGCGCCCGGCTGTGGTTCGTGCTTCACGGCTGGCTTGCCCTGCCGATCTGGGCGTTTTTGTTCTTCGTTTGTCTGACGGGGTCGATCGCGACCGTCAGCCATGAGATCGTCTGGCTGGCCAACCCGGCGATGCGGGCCAACGCACCGGCCGCGGACGCGGCCGTGCTCGGCTACGACGAGGTGCTGGCGGCGGTCGAGCGCCAGGCCCCCGGCACGCGGGTGCGGTTCATCTCGCGGCCGGTGAAGTCGATCTTCGCCCTGACCGTCGCGGTGACGCGGCCCGACGGCAGTTCGGCCCGGCTGTTCGTCAATCCCTATACCGGCGCCATTCAGGGGGAGGAGGGGGAATTCAATTTCCAGCAATTCGTGCGCGCGCTGCACGGCTGGTTGCTGATGCCGTTCGAGAACGGCTTCCCGGTTGGCTGGTATGCGGTGTCGGCGCTGGCGATCCCGCTGCTCGGCTCGCTGATCACTGGTATCGTGGTGTACAAGCGGTTCTGGCGCGCGTTCCTGCGGCCGCGCCTGCGTCTCGGCAAGGGCAGGCGCATCTTCTGGGGCGACCTGCATCGTCTGGCCGGCGCATGGTCGATCCCGTTCATCGCCATCATGGCGGTGACGGCGGGCTGGTTTCTGATTCAGGCGGTCCTCGAGGACAACCACATCTCGATCTCGACGGCGGGTGTGCCGCCGGCAGTGGCGCGGGGCGACGTTCCTGTTGTGGCCAAGGGGGCGCCGGCGCCGCGCATCTCGCTCGATCAGGCGGCGGAGGCGGTGCGCGCGCAACTTCCCGACCTGGAGCCGAGCTTCGTTGAACTTCCCGACAACGCTTACGACCATATCACCGTCGGCGGGCGGGGAGCCTATCCGCTGCTGTTCGAGACGATCAAAGTCAATCCCTACGACGGCAGGGTCGAGTGGATGCGGCGCGTCTCCGATCGCTCCGTGCTTGAACTCGTCACGGGCTCGATGCGGCCCCTGCACACCGGCGACTTCGCCGGCGTCTGGCTCAAAATGGTCTATTTCGTGTTCGGGCTTCTGCTGACCACGCTGGTGTTCTCCGGAATGATGGTGTGGACCAAACGCACCGCAGTCGAGACGGTCAAGCTGGCCCGTGAACGCAAACCGGCGCGGCTCGAACTGGAGGCCGCGGAATGACGGCGCTCGCATCCCCTTCGCGCGGCACGTCGCTGTGGCAGCGCTGGCGCTTTCACCTGAGTGCATTGCTGCTGATCGTGCCGCTCGTCTTTCTGCCGACGTACTTCCGGGACATAGCGTTTTTCGAAGGCAAGCAGGGCCTTGGCGAGCGTGAGATCGGCGAGATCGCGGTCGGGCCATGGAGCGTGAGACTGGCCGAGTTCAAGCTGGCCGAGCCGGATGCCGAAGGCCGCGCCGGCTACGCCAAGGAGTTCGCGCTGGCGCTGTGCCCGGCTTGCGTCGATCAGGTGAAGGCAGCGTATCTGCGCGTCGGCAAGCCGCGCAACATCCGCACCATGGGCGCGCTGTTTTCCGGCACGCCCTACCGCCAGGTCGCCGAGATGCGTGTTCCCGAGCGAACAACGGCCGATGACGAATTGTGGCTGACGCTCGAAGGCTGGGACGGCACGCTGCACGAGGCGAGGATCCCGATCCGTACCGCGTCGCCCGTGATGGCGGCCTGGCTTGACCGGAGACAGTGATGACGGCCCTCCTGAAACCGACGGCCGTTATTCTTGCTGCGATGTCGCTGTTCGCCGTAAGCGCGTCGGCCCACCCCCCGTTTTGCGTTTGCAAGATGATCGATGCAACGACGGTCCGTTGCGAGGGCGGCTTTGCGAACGGCACCGGCGTCCCCGGCGTCAAACTGGATGTGATCCGCTACGACGAGAGCGTCGTGTTGGAGACGACGTTCGGCGCGGATTCGACCGTGACCTTCAAACGGCCGGACGGCGAGTTCTACATTCTGTTCGATGCCGGTCCGGGAAACTCCTTCGACGTCGATTACAAAGACATCCAGTAACGGGCGCTGGCCATGAACGCGCCCGTGCCCCGGGACGATGTCGACGGCATCACCGTGCCGCCGCCATGGGTGGCGCCGCCACGCAGGACGCGCACGTCGCGATATGTCGTTACTTGCGGCTGGCCGTCTGTCAAAGGTCTCCGTCTCGTGTTACCTCTGACAACTCTGTTTTGGCCCAGACTCAACGGGAACCGGTCGCGAGGAGAACGGTGCGCCAGATTGATAACAAACAAGAAATGAGGCATTTCAAGCCTCCCATCTTTGCCGTTGCGCCGATGATGGATTGGACCGACCGGCATTGCCGCGTCTTCCATCGCGCGCTGACGCGCCGGGCGCTGCTCTACACCGAGATGGTGACGACGGGCGCGGTGATCCATGGCGACCGCGCGCGGCTGATCGGGTTCGATGCGCGCGAGCATCCGGTGGCGCTGCAACTCGGCGGCAGCGCGCCGGCCGATCTCGCAACATGCGCGAGGATCGGCGAGGATTTCGGCTACGACGAGATCAACCTCAACGTCGGCTGCCCCTCCGATCGGGTGCAGAACGGCCGCTTCGGCGCCTGCCTGATGGCGGAGCCGCAGCTTGTCGGCGATTGCGTGGCCGCCATGAAGGCGGCGGTGCGCGTTCCCGTCACGGTGAAATGCCGCATCGGCATCGACGATCAGGACCCCGAGGCCGCGCTCGATGCGCTGGCGCGCGCGGTGGTGGCGGCCGGCGCCGACGCGCTGATCGTCCACGCGCGCAAGGCGTGGCTCAAGGGGCTGTCGCCGAAAGAAAACCGCGATATCCCGCCGCTCGATTACGATCGCGTCTACCGTCTCAAGGCGGCGCTGCCGCAGGTGCCCGTCGTCGTCAACGGCGGGATCGGCAGCATCGCCGAGGCAC
This sequence comes from Xanthobacteraceae bacterium, assembly GCA_039808405.1. Lineage (GTDB taxonomy): Bacteria > Pseudomonadota > Alphaproteobacteria > Rhizobiales > Xanthobacteraceae > PRO6. The sequence continues at coordinate 5,177 of JBDHSY010000078.1, read as the reverse complement.
GGCAACATCTTGCCCACGTCGATGGGGTGATGATGGGGCGCGCGGCCTATCAGGAGCCGTGGCGGTTATTGGCGGTCGATGCGGACCTGTTCGGCGCGCCGTCCCCGCATGCCGACATGAAGGCGGCGCTGCTGGCGATGCGGCCCTACATCGAGGCGCATCTCGCGGCCGGCGGCCGGCTGCACGCCATCACCCGCCACATGGTCGGGGCGTTTCACGGCGTGCCGGGCGCGCGCGCCTTCCGCCGCATGTTGGCGGAGCAGGGGGTGAAGCCGGGCGCGGGCTTCGAGGTGCTGCAGGCCGCGCTCGATTGCGTGCGCGACGAGGCGGCGGCAGCCGCCGCCTGATCGCTCCTCGCGTCCGTGTTATGGATAGCCGTACATCTTGAGCTTGTCGGTGCGCACTTCCCAGCTTTCCAGCCGGTCGAGGAAGCTCATGCCGAGCAGATTTGTCTTCATCTGCCCGCGCGGCACCACCAGTGCCGGCACCGCGCGTTCGACCAGCCCGCCGATGGCGATGCGGTCGAGCGTCAGCCGCGCCGCGCGGGTGCGGCCGTTCACGGTCTCGACCGGCACGCCGTAGTCGAGCATCTCCAGCGGCAGGCCGGCGGCTTTCGCGGTCTCGTAGGTCAGCACCACCGAGGTCGCTCCGGTATCGACCACCATCGGCGCGTGGACGCCGTTGATGCTGGCGCTGAGGGTGAATTCGCCGCTGGCGGTGCGCGGGATTTCGACGACGCGCGGCTGCGGCCCGCGCGCGCGGATCAGAAGCTCGGTGAACAATTCGCGCGCCTGGGCCAGACGGTGCGGGTCGCCATAGGCCATCACCGTGCCCGCCGTGCCGGCCACCATCGCGACGATGAGCAGCAAACGGATCACGCCATGTCCCTCATCCGCTGGCGTCGGGATCGTCGCCGACGTCGTCCTGAAACGGGTCGTCCGGCAAGCCGGCGGCGCGCCGCCGCTCCTCCAGCGTGGCCATGATCGCAAGCCGTTCGTCGCGCGACAGGCCGCCCCAGCGGCCGATTTCCTGCATGGTGCGGCCGCAGCCGATGCACAGCCCGCAGCGCGGGTCGATCGCGCAGACGGCAATGCACGGGGTGTCGATCGGCGTCGGCTCGGCCATGCGCCACCCTGCCGCAACACCGCGGCTCTGTGCAACGGCGATCATGACGCTTTCGCGCTGTCGGCAGGGAGCGACCGGCGAAGGCGCGACCGGCGCGGCGGCGGCGCTGCCGGCGTCTCCCATTCCGGCTGGATCGGCGGCGAGTTCTCGTTGAGCGGCGCCAGCGCCGACATCACCCGCTCCGGCGGGAAGGTGACGATGACCTCGGTGCCGATGCGCAGCTTCGATTTCAGCGTGAAGGTGCCGCCGTGCAGATCGATTAGGCTTTTGGCAATCGGCAGCCCGAGCCCGGCGCCCTGTTCGGCGGACTTGATGGAGTTGGTCCCTTGCCCGAACGAGGCGAGCACGACCGGGATTTCCTCGTCCGGAATCCCAGAGCCGTTGTCCTTGACGCTGAGATACTGGCCGCCGGAGGCGGTCCAGCCGACCTTGAGCCAGATCTCGCCGCCGGGCGGGGTGAACTTGATGGCGTTGGACAGCAGGTTCAGCACCACCTGCCGGGTCGCGCGCTCGTCGGCCCACACCCGCGGCATGTTCTGCTCGAACAGTTCGTGGATGGTGATGCCGCGGTTGGTGGCGCGCAGCTTCAGGAGGTGGTGACAGTTGGCCACCACCTCGGTGAGCGTGACGGCTTCCTCGTTGAGTTCGTAGCGTCCGGCCTCGATGCGCGACAGATCGAGGATTTCGTTGATCAGGTTGAGCAGGTGGACGCCCGAGTTGTGGATGTCGGCGGAATAGTCCTTGTAGGCCGGCACCGTGTGCGCGCCGAAAATCTCGCTCTTCATCACCTCGGAAAAGCCGAGGATGGCGTTGAGCGGCGTGCGCAGCTCGTGGCTCATCTGGGCAAGGAAGCGCGACTTGGCGACGTTGGCGGATTCGGCCCGGCGGCGCGCCTCGTCGGAAATCGCCTTGGCCTGCTCCAGTTCGCCGATCAGAGCGTCCTTCTCGGCGCGCGCTTCCAGCGTCGCCAGCGTGGTCGAGTGAAGGCGGTGGGCGAGGAGGGCGAAATAGCCCTGCGTCGCCACCGCCAGCAGCGCCAGCACGTAGTTGTCGAGCGTATCGCGCGAGACGAAGCTGAGCGCGATGGCGAGCGTGACCGGGACGGTGGCGGCGAATGCCGCGATCGGCAGGCTCGCCGCCAGCATGCTGGAGACGGCGATCACCAACAGCATGATGACCATCACCAGCACGTTGCTCACCACCCCCGATCCGCTCGGGTAGATCAAAATCGTCGCCCACGAGATGCCGTAGAGAAAATCGAGCAGCGTGAAGCGCAAGCGCCATTTGCGGGTTTCGGCGGGGTTGGGCGTGTCGGCCAGAAGCCGGTGGCAATGACGCACGATCAGCACGTGAATGCACAAAATGCTGCCGGCCCACATCGCCGTCGACAGCGGCTGTCCCCAGAACGAGAAGATCGCGGCGGCGGCGACCACCAGCAGGATCACGACGGGGGAGGCGGACAATCGCGACTGGGCGTACTGGCGCAGCAGTTCGTGGTCGAACGCGGGCCGCGTGCCGCTGGTCGAGGTCAGGCGGTCGCGCGCCTCGCGCACGCGTTGCTGCGCGAGCCGGCGGCTGCGCGCCGACGGCACGGCGACGGGCTCGGCCGGAACGGGAACGACCTCGGGCCTATCGGCAGACTGACTCATCGCTTAACGCAACACCATGCACGCGAACGCAACGGTTTCTTTACCGCAATCTTTGCCGACAAATGATTAAGGCAGAGCTTAAGCAAGAAAATATTTGCGTTAACGAAGCGCTAACGTAAACGCCGGCGTTGCGCCATGTTGCGGGAACACGCTGTCCGTCATGGCCGGGCTTGTCCCGGCCATCCACCCCCCACCCCAACCCTCCCCCGCACGCGGGGGAGGGATCCAGGGAGGGGGCCGTCAAGTCGTGGACGCTTGCGACGGGCGCGGGCATGACGAATGAAGCGGGCATGGCGGATGAAGATGGAATGCGCTTCGTGGGCCGGCGCGATACGCCGTCAGGCGTGTTCCTCCCACACCATCGCCAGATGCACGATGGTCGCGACCGCCTTCTCCATGTCCTGCCGGCTGACCCACTCGGTGCGGGCGTGGAACGAATGCTCGCCGGCAAAGATGTTGGGGCAGGGCAGCCCCATGAACGACAGCCGCGAGCCGTCGGTGCCGCCGCGAATGCTGGAGCGCACCGGATCGAGCCCCGCACGGCGGATCGCCGTCATGGCGTGGGCGACGACCTCAGGGTGACGGTCCAGCACCTCTTTCATGTTGCGGTACTGTTCCTTGATCTCCAGCGTGGAGGTCGAGCGCGGAAAGTCCGCCATCACCTCGCGGACGATATCCGCGAGCAGCGCTTCCTTCTCTTTCAGGCCGGCGACCGTGAAATCGCGCACGATCAGGCTCAGCGTCGCCCGCTCGAGCGTGCCGCTGATGGCGACGGGGTGCAGAAATCCCTGCTTGCCGTCGGTCGTTTCCGGCGAGCAGGTGTCTTGCGGCAGCCGCTCGACGATGCGGGCGGCGATCTTGATGGCGTGCTCCATGCGGCCCCTGGCAAAGCCGGGATGGATGCTGACGCCCTGAATGGTGACGGTGGCGGCATCGGCCGAAAACGTCTCGTCCTCGATGTGGCCGGCGGTCTCGCCGTCGATGGTGTAGGCGAAGGCGGCGCCGAGCCGAACCAGGTCCACCTTGTCCACGCCGCGGCCGATCTCCTCGTCCGGCGTGAACAGCAGCCGGATGGTGCCGTGCGGGATTTCGGGATGGTCGATCAGGAACTTTGCGGCGTCCATGATCTCGGCCAGACCCGCCTTGTTGTCGGCGCCGAGCAGCGTGGTGCCGTCGGTGGTGATGATGTCGTGGCCGATCTGGTCCGCTAGCGCCGGGTTGTCGCTGACGCGGATCACCTGCGAGGGGTCGGCCGGCAGCACGATGTCGCCGCCCTGATAGTTGCGCACGATCTGCGGCTTGACGTTTTCGCCGGGGCAATCGGGCGAGGTGTCCATGTGCGAGCAGAAGCAGATCACCGGCACGTCCTTGGCGGTGGTCGCCGGGATCGTGGCATAGACGTAGCCATGTTCGTCCAGCGCCGCGTCGGCCACCCCGATCTCGTGCAGTTCGCGCACCAGGAGCCGGCCGAGGTTCTTCTGCTTCTCGGTCGAGGGGAAGGTCGAAGAGTCCGGATCGGACTGGGTGTCGATGGTGACGTAGCGCAGAAAGCGCTCGGTGACGGTGTGGTCGTAAGGCAGGGGCAGGGTCATGAGGAGTATGCCGGTTCGAGCGCAGCCGACCCATTATGACGGTGGCGGCGGGCCTGTCACCTCGCTCCACGCCTTAAAAAACAAACGCCATCCCGGTTGCGCCGTATTCGGCAAAACCGGAATGGCGTTGTCAGCGTCGTCCGGGGCCGGACGTCAGACCGCTTCCTTGAGCTCCTTGGCGGCGCGGAAGGCGACCTTCTTGCTGGCCTTGATGTGGATCTGTTCGCCGGTCGCGGGGTTGCGGCCCATGCGGGCGGCGCGCTTGCGGACCTGGAGAATGCCGAGGCCGACGATGCGGATGCGGTCGCCCTTCTTGAGGTGCTTGGTGATGCGAGCCACCATGTCGCCGAGAATGGCCTCGGTCTGCTTCTTGGAGAGTTCGTGTTCCTCCGCCAGCGCCGCTGCCAGATGCTTGAGCGTTACGGTCGCCGGGGTCGCCGATTTGGTCGCTTTCTTCGCTGCTGCTTTTGCCATGATTGGCCCTCCTCGTGGGGTCGTTACTGCAGAACTAAAGGCATATCAGGGCTTAAATGATTCGCCGGGCGCCTGCCTACGCCGTTTTGCCTGTAAACAGCGCATTTTTCGCATTGTGATGTGCAGAAGTGGCGTCGGAGGGGGAATTCGCGGCGTTCCGTCTACGGTCCTTGGACGTTCTCCGGGAGGTCCTTGAGCAGTCCTTGACTTGGACGGGCGGCGCCTATAAGTCCGGGCCTCACTTGCGGGCGCTTCGCCTTGCGGGAGTAGCTCAGTTGGTTAGAGCGCCGGCCTGTCACGCCGGAGGTCGCGGGTTCGAGCCCCGTCTCTCGCGCCA
>JBDHSY010000077.1:0-9891 GCA_039808405.1 Xanthobacteraceae bacterium | reverse complement strand
GGTTTCGACCTCGGTGATCATCTCTTTCTTGTAGGCGCGCGAATCGCTCTCCGGCAGATTGCGGATCTCGTCGAGGTTGCCGTGCACGCTCTTCTGCCAGGTATGAACCCAGCCCGGCGTCACCGAGGTGTGGCACTCCACGCATTCCTGCCGGGTCGCGGTGATATGGACATCCGGCGGCGTGTAGAAGTCATGCGGCATGAAGTATTTGGTCATCGGGATCGGCTCCCAGAGGTTGCCGAACTTGCCTTTGCCGGCGCCCTGCTTGGGATCGTAGAACCGCTTGACCAGCGCATCGTAAAGCTGCTGGGGCGTGGCGTCCTTGGAGACGTTGAGCGCCTTGTAGAGCTCGTCGGGAATATCGGCCCGGGCCTCCGTGGACAGCATCGGTGCGGCCAGTACCAGGAACGCGGCGACACCGTATCCGATGCAACGCAGCACAAAATTTCCGCTGCTGACGAAATGAAACGAGCGCGCGACCATGGCAGCCACCTCCCACAATTGCACCATGATGGCGCCCGCCATCTGAATCCGGGAAGGGCCACGGCCGCCTAAACTTTTGGAACCAGAATAAAGAGAGGAAAGCGCCGGCGTGCCGATAGCCGGGCGTTGCGGTCGGCCGCCCAACCGAAGTTCCGGGGGAACCGCGGCCGCCAGGCGCCGCGACGTGCTGGGCCGGTCTTCGGCCGATGGCATAAAGCCGGCAGGTCGCGCCGCGGCTTTTCGCGGGCCGCCGCCCGATCCCGCTATTGACTGATCTGATTGAATTCCTGGAGCGGCGACTTGGAGCGGGCGAAGGGATTCGAACCCTCGACCCCAACCTTGGCAAGGTTGTGCTCTACCCCTGAGCTACACCCGCATCCGTCGTGGCGGCAGCGCCGCCAAGCGGCACAGCTATGCCAAAAGCCGCGAAGCAATGCAACAGCGCCGCACCATTTTCGTTCCCCAAACGACGCCCGGGCGGAACGCCGATGCCCGGCCACTTTTTGGGCCGGATGGAGGGTTTCCCCTTGAATGAGGCCAGCCGCCCGCCCTGCCCCGGCGTCAGTCGAGCAAGTCCTTGAGCACCACGGCGTTATTGTGCGCCTCGTCCTTGGCCGCGAACACCAGCGTCAGGGTTTTCGCCCCCTTGGCGAGCGCGCGCAACTCCGCCACCGCCCCGGCATTCGCCTTGAGCTCGACGCGGTAGCGCTTGCGAAACTCCGGCCAGCGCTCGGGGTCGTGGCCGAACCACCGGCGCAAGTCCGAACTAGGCGCGACGTCCTTGAGCCAGTGATCGATCCGCGCCGCGTCGCGCGCAAGCCCGCGCGGCCACAGGCGATCCACCAGCACGCGGACGCCGTCGCTCGCCGCAGGCGCCTCATAGGCCCGCTTGATCCTGACCTGGGCCATGCCTTCTCCGTGCAGCCGTTGACCCTATAACATCTAACTTATATGAATCTTTGCTCGGCGCAACGGCCGGCCGCAGCGGCACTGGCCGCAACGAGGATCACGATGAGCCAACCGCCCCAGACCAACAACCGCGCGCTGCTTCAGGCGGATATCGTCGCCCGCACCGGCATCGACGAGGCGATGATCGAGCGGCTGGTGCGTGCCTTCTACGACCGGGTGCGCGAGGACGATCTGATCGGTCCGATCTTCGAAAGCCGCATCCACGATTGGGAAGCCCATCTGCAGCGCATGTTCGCGTTCTGGTCGTCGGTGGCGCTGATGACCGGCCGCTATCACGGCCAGCCGATGGCGGTGCATATGCCGCTGCCGGTCGATACGCCGCATTTCGACCGCTGGCTGACGCTGTTCGCGCAGACCGCGCACGACGTCTGCCCGCCGGTGGCGGCTGACCATTTCTTGGAGCGCGCCCACCGCATCGCCGACAGTTTCGAGATGGGCATCGCCTTCCAGAACGGCGAGATCAGGCCGCGCCGCAAGCGGCCGGCGGAAACCTGGACGCCGGCCCAGCCCTCGAAAACCCCTGCGTGAACGCACCCGCGGACTGAGCGGGGCAGCGCGGCGCCGGACCGGGCCGGCCATGGTCCGACGGGGGCCGGTTCCCACCCCTTGGGGCAGCCGGAAGGCATGCTTCGCTCGAAAGCGCTTTCCGGTGCAAACTCGCCGGTGGCGTGGCAGAGCCTGCCGGCTGGATGCCGCCCCTATCGAAAGAGGTCGGAGTTGCCCGACGATGCCGTTCCTGTCGCCCGCCAGCGCCTCGACAAGTGGCTCTGGCATGCCCGCGTCGTGAAAACGCGCAGCAGCGCCCAGGCGCTGGTGGCGGCCGGCCGCGTCCGTATCAACGGCGCGCGGCAAACCTCCCCCGGCCATGCCGTCAAGGCCGGGGACGTCCTGACCGTCAGCCTCGATGGCGGCGTGCGCCTGCTGCAAATAAGGGCGTTCGCGGCCCGCCGCGGGGATGCCGCCGCCGCGCGGCTGCTCTATGCGGAATTGCAAGGCCGGCCTGAATGATTATCTGTGGCATTATTAGGTAAAATGGATACCACTTTGCGGGAGCCGGCGTGCCGATCCACCGCGTTGAAGGCTGGAGTCGTATGAACGGCAACCGTCCGGCGCGCCGCTCGAATCGGCTGCTTGCGGTGGGCGGTATCCTGCGCTACGCCACCCGCGGTCCGTTGCGTCGACATCGAAACGAAGGTGGCCGCGCGAATCGGGCTATTCAAGAGGAAGCGCATGCGCATCGCGGCAGTGCCGGACCCCGCCCGGCGGACCTGCCCGCGGCCTGCGCCGCAAAAGTATTCCGGAGTGTTCGATGACCTACGTCGTCACCGATAACTGCATCAAGTGCAAATATACCGACTGCGTCGAAGTCTGTCCCGTGGATTGCTTCTACGAGGGCGAGAACATGCTGGTCATCCACCCCGACGAGTGCATCGACTGCGGCGTATGCGAACCGGAATGCCCGGCGGAAGCCATCAAGCCCGACAGCGAGCCCGATCTGGAAAAGTGGCTCGAACTGAACGCCGAATACGCAAAAACCTGGCCGAACATCACCCAGAAGAAGGAGAGCCCGTCGGACGCCAAGGAGCACGACGGGGAAGAGGGCAAGCTGGAGAAGTATTTTTCTCCGAATCCAGGTTCAGGGGATTAAACGGCCGCCGGGTCGCACCGGGGTTGCACCGGGCCCGGAGCACCACCGGAACGACGGTGTCATCTCTTTGAAATCAGACAAGTTTCGTCAATAGCGCCCGGCGCCGCCGCGACGCCATTTAACCCTGTTTGCAAGGGTGCGCGCCACGCTGCGACGCAGCAACGGCATAAACCATTGATTTTTGCGGAAAATGTGGTAATATAACCACATACAGTGAGGCAAGAGCCCGCGCAAGGCCGATTGGCCGCCGAGGTATCCGAAAAATCATCGAACAGAGGCGTGGCAGTTCCGCGTACAGCCCGTGTCAACCAAAAGACATAGCCAGAGTGCCAAAAAGTCGAAGACGAACGCCAAAAAAGTAACTGCGCGATCCGCCAAAGCATCCCGAGCGGCTGTTGCACGTTCGGCGAGAGCGACGACGGCCCGCTCATCCGCCGCCAAGGCTCCGAAAGCCGGCGCGCCCCGCAAAAAGGGCACCGTCGGGACGGCTTCGGTCAAGCCTTCCAGGACCACGTCCGCCAAAAACAGAAGCATAATGACAAAAAACTCAGCCAAGACGACCGCCAAGACTGCGACCAAGGCGACTGCAACCAGGGCGACTGCAACCAAGGCTCCCGCGGCCAAGGTTGCGACCAAGACCGTGGCCAAGGCTCCCACGCCGAAAACGGTTGCCCCCAAGACGGTTGCGCCCAAGACGGTTGCGCCCAAGGCTGCGGCTGCCAAAGTTGTCGTGAAGCCGGCCGTCGCCCCGAAGGCCGCGCCGGTCGCCAAGCCCGCCGTCAAGGCGGCTCCGCATCATCCGCAGAAGCCGGTGGCGGCCAAGCCGGCAGGCGCCCCGCGCCCGGAGGAGGCGAAAAAGCCGCTGACCCAGCGTCAGGGCTTCAAGACCAACGAATTCGTGGTCTATCCGGCCCACGGCGTCGGCCAGATCCTCGCCATCGAGGAGCAGGAGATCGCCGGCGCGCGGCTGGAATTGTTCGTCATCAGCTTCATGAAGGACAAGATGACGCTGCGGGTGCCGACCGCCAAGGTCGCCAATGTCGGCATGCGCAAGCTGTCGGAGCCGGCGCTGGTCAAGAAGGCGCTCGAGACGCTGCGCGGCCGGGCCCGCATCAAGCGCACGATGTGGTCGCGTCGCGCCCAGGAGTACGAGGCCAAGATCAACTCCGGCGACATCGTCGCCATCGCCGAGGTGGTGCGCGACCTGTACCGCTCGGAGACGCAGCCGGAGCAGTCCTACAGCGAGCGCCAGCTCTATGAGGCCGCGCTCGACCGGCTGTCGCGCGAGATCGTGGTCGTGCAGCACATGACCGAGACCGAGGCGATCAAGGAGATCGAGGCGCAGCTGGCCAAGAGCCCGCGCCGCGGCGCCAAGGCCGACAGCGACGCGGAAGGCGACGGCGACGACCTCGCCGGCGAGGATGGCGTCGTCACCGACGAAGCCGCCTGAGCCAACGGCATCCTGTTTCGAATCGAAGCGCCCGCGGTCATGCCGCGGGCGCTTTCTTTTTCCGCCGGCTCTCGGTCTCGATCAGTCGCGCAGCAGATCGTTGATGCTGGTCTTGGAGCGGGTGCGCTCATCGACGCGCTTGACGATGACGGCGCAGGCGGTCGACGGACCGGCGCTGCCATCGGGCAGCGGCTTGCCCGGCAGCGCGCCCGGCACCACCACCGAATAGGCCGGCACCTCGCCGATAAACACCTCGCCGCTGGCGCGATCCACGATCTTGGTCGAGGCGCCGAGGAATACGCCCATCGACAGCACCGCGCCCTGCCGCACCACGACGCCCTCGGCCACCTCCGAGCGGGCGCCGATGAAGCAGTCGTCCTCGATGATGACGGGGCCGGCCTGCAACGGCTCCAGCACGCCGCCGATGCCGACGCCGCCGGAGATGTGCACGTTCTTGCCGATCTGCGCGCAGGAGCCGACCGTCGCCCAGGTATCGACCATGGTGCCGGTATCGACATAGGCGCCGAGGTTGACGAAGGACGGCATCAGCACGACGTTCTTGGCGATGAACGCCGAGCGGCGCACCACCGCGCCGGGCACCGCGCGGAAACCGGCCTCGCGGAAGCGGTTTTCGTCCCAGCCGGCGAATTTCGAGGGCACCTTGTCCCACCAGTTGGCACCGCCGGCGCCACCGCCGATCACCGCCATGTCGTTGAGGCGGAACGACAGCAACACGGCCTTCTTCAACCACTGATGGACCTGCCACCGGCCGTCGGCGCCGCGCGAGGCGACCCGTGCCTCGCCGCGATCGAGCAGGTCGAGCGCTTTCACCACCGCATCCCGCACCGGGCCGCGCGTCGCGGGGCTGATTGTCTCGCGGTCGTCAAAGGCGGCGTTGACGGTGGATTCGAGCGCGGCGAACGACATGGATGTCCCCCTGAACGGCAATCGGAAAGAGGCCCGCGTTGTCCGGGTTCGGCCGCGTGGAGTCAAGCGGTCAACCGGCCCGATCCGCTAGCGCAGCCGGCCGAGAAAACCGCCGAGATCGTCGGTGACGTGATCGACATGGGCGGCGCCCCGCCCCTCCATCTCCCAGTCCTCGCGCACCACCGGCATCGAGCCGTCCGGCACCACCAGCACCGTGGTCATGCCGAGGCTGTGCGGCACTTCGAGGTTGCGGGCGAGATCCTCGAACATCGCCGAACGCGCCGGATCGACGCCGTGACGGGCGAGGAAGCGCTGATAGGTGCGCGGCGACGGCTTTGGCTCGAGCTCGGCGGCGACGATGTCGAACACGTCCTCGAAATGCGCCGCGATGCCGAGCCGGTCGAGCACCTTGCCGGCATGGGCGCAGGAGCCGTTGGTGAGCACCAGCTTGCGGCCGGGCAGCCGCTCCAGCGCCGCGCCGAGCGCCGGGTTCGGCTCGAGCGGCGAATGATCGATCTGGTGCACGTAGGCAAGGAAGTCGTCGGCCGAAATGCCGTATTCGGTCATCATGCCGCGCATCGTGGTGCCGTAGCGGCGGTAAAAATCCTTCTGGATGCGGAAGGCTTCCTCGTTCGACACCTTGAGGAAGCCGGCGACGAAATCGCGGATGCGCCCGTCCACCTGCTGCCACAGGTTGACGTGATGTGGATACAGCGTGTTGTCGAGATCGAACACCCAGGTCTCGACGGCAGCGAAAGAGCGCGGCTCTGCGGAATCGTGCGGCGTGGTCATGGTCCTCGTCCTGTCAGCGCGGCAGCGCGAAGCGCAGCGTCCTGCCGCCGCCCGGCGCGATATCCGTTGCGGCAAAGCCGGTGGAAGAAAGGCCGCGCGCGGCGCAGTCGCCGTGCTCGGCGATCTCGAACTTCGCCTCGCGCGTGCACAGCGCGCGCGGGCCACCCCAGTTGAGCGGCTTGCCGCCGACCGTCACCGCGCGCCCGCTGCCGTCCACCGCTTCGGCGAAACTGTAGACCTGCCGCGGCTGGCCGGGAATGTCCGGATGCAGGCAGCTTCCCGCCTCGACGCCATACCAGCCGCGCGCGGTGACCGTGCGGCCGTCGTCGATGCCGACCGCCGCCATCACCTTGTAGGGCGTATCGTTGCACCACGTCAGCCCGCGCGCCGACGGCGTCTGCACCGCCTTCATCATGACGGCAAAAAAGTCCGGCGCGTTGGCCGCTTCCGGTGGCAGCCCCTGCGCCTTGAGGAACGCGGTGAGCGCGCCTTGCGTCTTCGGTCCGTCGACACCATCGATCGGGGCTGCGTCGTAACCGCCGGTCACCAGCAGGCGCTGGATGCCGGCACGGCGCGCCTGCTCGTCGTCGTACTCGCTGTCCTCGGCGAGATAGGCGACGAGGCCGCCGTCCTCGCCCGGCGATGGCTTGATCTCGGTGAACGGCGCGGCCGTCTGCCCGGCGCGGCAGTCGCGCGCGGCGGCGATGGTGAAATCGCCGCTCGAGACGCATAGCCGGTCGGTGCCGGCCTGCGCCGGCGGCGCGCCGTAAAAGGCCGGCGTGCGGGCATGCAGCAACAGTCGCCCGGCCGGCATATCGCCCTGCAACACGGTGCGGCACTGCGCCGGATCGAGACGGAACCAGCCACGCGTCGCGGTGGCGCCGTCGGCATCGACGGCGATCGCCGCATCGACGACATAGCTCATGCGGTTGCACAGCTTGAGATCGGCCCACGCCGGCGCGGCCGCGAGCGCCGACGTGAACCCGGCCGCAAGCGCCGCCGCGACGGCGAGATGGCCCCGCGCCGTCCTCACTTGTGGATCAGCGTGCCGGTGCCCTGGTCGGTGAACAGTTCGAGCAGCACGGCATGCGGCGTCTTGCCGTCGATGATGACGACGCCCTCGACGCCGGCCTCCAGCGCATAGATGCAGGTCTCCACCTTGGGGATCATGCCGCCGGAGATGGTGCCGTCGGCGATCAGCTTGCGCGCCTCCTGCACCGAGAGGTCGGGGATCAGGGTTTTCGACTTGTCGAGCACGCCGGGCACGTCGGTCAGCAGCAACAGCCGCTTGGCGCGCAGCGCGCCGGCGACTGCGCCGGCGAACGTGTCGGCGTTGACGTTGAAGGTCTGCCCCGTCGCCGAGGTGGCGAGCGGCGCCAGCACGGGAATGAGGTCGTGGCCGATCAACTGGTTGAGCAGCGTCAGATCGACCTTTTCCGGCTCGCCGACAAAACCGAGGTCGACGATCTTCTCGATGTTGGAGCCGGGGTCGATCATGGTGCGCGACACCTTGCTGGCGCGCACCATGTTGCCGTCCTTGCCGCACAGCCCGACCGCCTTGCCGCCGGCCTCGTTGATGTAGCCGACGAGCTGCTTGTTGATCGAGCCGGCCAGCACCATCTCGACGATCTCGATGGTGGCGGCGTCGGTGATGCGCAGGCCGGCGGCAAATTCCGACTTGATGCCGAGCCGCTGCAACATGGTGGCGATCTGCGGCCCGCCGCCATGCACCACCACCGGATTGATCGCGGTCTGCTCCAGAAGCACGATGTCGCGCGCGAACTGCCGCGCCACCTCCTCCGCGCCCATGGCGTGGCCGCCGTATTTGATGACGATGGTTTCGTCATCGTATTTCTGCATGTGCGGCAGCGCCTCGGAGAGAATCCGGGCCTGGTCGTCGGGCGTGATGTCGGCGGGGTCGGTCATCGCGTGAAACTCGTCGTCGGGCGGGTGGTCGGCGTCTTGCACAGGCGCCTGTCGCTAGCATGTTGCTGCTGCCGCGTCATGACAAAACCGTCACCGCCGACGCGGCCATGCCGCGGCAACGGCAAGCGCGAGCCAGCCGGCGATGGCCAGCGTGCCGCCGGTCGGGGCGGCCATCGGAAACAGGCTTTTGTCCCAGAACTGCCGCAACGCCAGTTCGCCGGCAAACAGGCTCGCGCCGGCAACGAGGGCGAACGCCGCCGCCAGCCCCCCGCCCCGCCGCACGATACCGCGTTCGGCGGCGAGCGCCGCGCCGATCGCGGCGCTGGCGTGAACGAGCAGCATCGAGGAGGCCGCGGCAAGCCGCCCCGCCTCCGGCACGTGCGCGCTGGCAGCGGCGAGCGCCACGCCGGCCGCGCCCATCAGCCCGGCGCAGAACGCGACAAGACGCAAAGCCCCCTGCCCGCTCACCGCCCCTTCTCCCGCAGCAGCCGGACGATGGCGGCGCGCAAGTCGGGCATGCCGGCGCCGGTCCGCGAGGAGGTCGCCAGCACCTCCGGATAGGCCGCCGGGTGCCGCGCTAGCGCCGCCCGTACGTCATCGATGCGCGCCGCAAGATCGCCGCGCCCGATCTGGTCGGTCTTGGTCAGCACGATCTGGTAGCTTACCGCGGCGCGGTCGAGCGTCGTCATCACCTCGCCGTCGATGTCCTTCAGACCGTGGCGGGAATCGATCAGCAGGTAGACCCGCGCGAGCGACGCCCGGCCGGCGAGATAGGCATGGATCAGCGCCGTCCAGGCCAGCACCTTGGTCTTCGAGGCCGCAGCGTAGCCGTAGCCCGGCATATCGACGAGGCGCAGCGCGCTCGTCTTCGGCCCCTCGAAGAAGATCAGTTCCTGGGTACGGCCTGGCGTATGCGAGGCGCGCGCCAGCGCATTGCGGCCGGTCAGCGCGTTGATCAGGCTCGACTTGCCGACATTGGAGCGGCCGGCGAACGCGATCTCGACGCCCACCATCGGCGGCAGCGCGGCGATCGATGGCGATGCGGAGACGAAGCGCCAGTCGCCGGCAAACAGCTTCCGGCCCTGTTCGATGGTCTCGGCGTCGAACGCGCCCGTCTCTGCCTCGCTCATGGCTGCCCGTTGGTGGTGGCCGGCGCGGGGGCCGGCCGATCTATGTCGCCTTCTTGCGGGCGAAGGTCGACTTGATGTTGTCGAACAGCTCGATCTTGACGCCGTTGCGGCGCATGATCATGCCTTGCTGCAACACCGAGAGCAGGTTGTTCCAGGCCCAGTAGATGACGAGGCCGGCCGGAAACGACGCCAGCATGAAGGTGAAGATCACCGGCATCCAGTCGAAGATCATCTTTTGCGTCGGGTCGGGCGGCGTCGGGTTCAGCTTCATCTGGAACCACATCGTGATGCCCATGATGATCGGCCAGATGCCGAGCATCAGGAAGTGCCCGAACACGGGAAGCTGGGTCGGATCGAACGGCAGCAGCCCGAACAGGTTGAACAGGTTGGTCGGGTCGGGCGCGGACAGGTCCTTGATCCAGCCGAAGAACGGCGCATGCCGCATCTCGATGGTGACGAACAGCACCTTGTAGAGCGCGAAGAACACCGGGATCTGGATCACGATCGGCAGGCAGCCGGCGACCGGGTTGATCTTCTCGCGCTTGTAGATCTCCATCATCTCCTGC
>JBDHSY010000076.1:0-10009 GCA_039808405.1 Xanthobacteraceae bacterium | reverse complement strand
GCCGTTCTCGTCGACCGTGTAGGGAATGACCGGGCTGATGCCGCGCGCTTCCAGCTCGCGCGCGTTCGCCGTCCAGATATCAAAATCCTCGCGGCCGTGGCCGGGGGCGGTATGGACGAAGCCGGTGCCGGTGTCGTCGGTGACATGGTCGCCGTCGAGCAGTGGCACCTTGAAAGCATAGCCGCCGTCGAGGCCGGCGAGCGGGTGGGTGCATTCGAGCGCATCAAGCACGCCCGCATCGACCGCGCCGATGTTGTCGTAAGCCGTGACGCGGGCCTGCGCGAACACGTCGGCGGCCAGCTTCTCGGCGAGCAGCAGCACGTCGCCGGGCTTGGCCCAGTTGTCGGCGGGGGCTTCGGTCACTTTGAACAAGGCGTAGGCGATTTTCGAGGAGAACGAGATCGCGCGGTTGCCGGGCAGCGTCCACGGCGTGGTGGTCCAGATCACCACCGAGGCGCCTTTCAGGCGGCCATAGGGCGAGGCGACCGGAAACTTCACCCACACGGTGTCCGAGGTAAAATCCTCGTATTCGACTTCGGCCTCGGCCAGCGCGGTCTTTTCCACCACGCTCCACATCACCGGCTTGGAGCCGCGGTACAGCGTGCCGTTGGCGGCGAACTTCATCAGTTCGCGGGCGATCTGCGCCTCGGCGAAGTAATCCATGGTAGCGTAGGGGTGGTCCCAGTCGCCGATCACGCCCAACCGCTTGAATTCCTCGCGCTGCACGTCGAGCCAGTGCGCGGCGTAGGCGCGGCACTCGCGGCGGAACGCCACCATCGCGGCGGGGTCTTTGAAGTCCGGCTTCGGCTTGCCCTTGGAGCGGTAGTTTTCTTCCTCGATCTTCCATTCGATCGGCAGGCCGTGACAGTCCCAGCCCGGCACGTAGTTGCTGTCGAAGCCGAGCATCTGCTGGCTCCGGGTGACGAGATCCTTGAGGATCTTGTTCAGCGCGTGCCCGATATGGATGTTGCCGTTGGCGTAGGGGGGGCCGTCGTGCAGGATGAATTTCGGGCGGCCCTTCGCCGTCTCGCGCAGGCGATGGTAGAGGTCCATGTCGGCCCAGCGCGCCAGAATGTCCGGCTCGCGCTGCGGCAGCCCGGCGCGCATCGGGAAGTCGGTCTGCGGCAGGAACAGGGTTTTTGAGTAATCGGGGCCGTCGGATGTGTGCTTTTCGGTCATGGCCGGGCGTGAATAGCGTGTTTTGGCCGGGATGGGAAACGGCTTGAAGGGAAGGGCTCTGCCGGGGCGGCCTCAGTCGATCCGGCCGAGCACGGGGAACGCCGTCGGCTCGGCCGCAAGCCGCGCGCGGGCGCGGGCGCTGTCGTCGTCCATCTGCCGCACCAGCGCGCCGATGTCGTCGAACTTCAACTCCTCGCGCAGGAAGGCGATGAAGGCGACGTCGAGTGGCTTGCCGTAGAGATCGCCGGCGAAGTCGAACAGATGGATTTCAAGGAGCGGCGCGCCGTTGTCGAAGGTCGGGCGGCGGCCGAAGCTGGCCACCCCGCCGAGGCGCCTGCCGTCGAGCCCGACGCGCACCGCGTAGATACCGTGCCGGAGCCCGCAGGCGGGATCGAGCCGGAGGTTGGCGGTGGGATAGCCGAGGTCGCGGCCGCGCTTCTCGCCATGGATCACCTCGCCCGAGACGAACCACGGGTAGCCGAGCAGCGTGTTGGCTTCCTCCAGTTCGCCCTGGCCGAGCGCATTGCGGATCGCGGTGGACGACACCGCGCGGCCGTCGAGATCGACGTGGGGCTGGATGAACACCTCGAAGCCGAGGCGTTCGCCCATGGCGCGCAACAGGTCGGGCGAGCCGCGGCGGCCCTTGCCGAAATGAAAATCGTAACCGGCGACGACGCCGGTGACGCCGAGGCGCTCGACCAGATCGCGCGCGACGAAATCCTCCGCCGCGGTGCCGGCGCGCGCGGCGTCGAACGTCATCACCACCGCGCCGGAGAGCCCGGCACCCGCCAGCAGCCTGAGCCGCGCCCGCGCATCGGTGAGGCGGAACTGCGCGATGTTGGGATTGAAGAAGCTGCGCGGATGCGGCTCGAAGGTCACCGCCATCGCAGGCACGCCGCGCGGCGCCGCCATGTCCTGCGCCGCCCTGATGACGACGCGATGGCCGAGATGCACGCCGTCGAAATTGCCGAGCGCGACCACCGCGCCCTTGACGATGGCGATGGCCGGCGTGTCGTCGCGGATGACGGTGAAGTGCGGCATGGCAGCGGGTTTCATGCGGGGGTCATACTTTTGGATGAGGCGGGCCGGGGGCGGACCGTGGCGCGCCTCTGCGCGCGAAGTCAAGGGTACCACGGTAAAATTCCCTTTCGGAAACCCGCGTGATTTGCAAGCAACATGCACCGCCGGGTTAACGGGCTGTTTAAGCCGCAATGCTATGGTCCGCGTCATACGGGCTGAGGCATGTGGACGGCGCGCGGCACCGTGCAAACGCGTCCACGACCTGCGTCCAACAGCCCGCTCGAATGTCTGCCGAAGCATGCCTTGCCGAAATCGAATGTTGCGGGTCATGCGGATGGAGCTTGCGGCTTTCGACGAAAGCATGGCTCCGGGCTGGTGTGGTGATGCGTTTTCAGGGGCCGGCCGTTTCCGTCTGGTCTGAAAGCGCCAGAAGGAGCGTTGACGATGGCGGTTGATCTGTCGATGTCGGTTCTGGTGGTTGACGACTACAACACCATGATCCGGATCATCCGCAATCTGCTGAAGCAACTCGGCTTCGAGAACATCGACGACGCCAGCGACGGCTCGGCGGCGCTCGCCAAGCTGCGCAGCAAGCGCTACGGCCTGGTCATTTCCGACTGGAACATGGAGCCGATGACCGGCTACGACCTGTTGCGCGAGGTGCGCGCCGACCCCAACCTCGCCAAGACGCCGTTCATCATGGTGACGGCGGAATCCAAGACGGAAAACGTCATCGCCGCCAAGAAGGCCGGGGTCAACAACTACATCGTCAAGCCGTTCAACGCGGCGACGCTGAAGGCCAAGATCGAGGCCGTGTTCCCGGATCCCGTGCCGGCGTAAGCCGCGGCCCATCCTTGCTCCGGTTCAACCCAGGTTGAATCAGAGTTTCGGGGCGCGCTCCATCCATTTGAGCATGATCTCGTCCGAACACCGGTTCCCGCCCTCGGGTCAAGCCCGAGGGTAGGCTTTTTCGGGCTCGCGCTCTTACCACTTTAATTCGTGCATCAGGGCGGCGGGCGCGGGCGTTGCGCCGAACAGCCGGCCGACCGCCGCGGCGTCGTCGCGATCGATGCCGGCGAACTCCTCGGCATGAATGCCGCGGGTGAGGAACACGCACGGCACGCCGGCGGCATGAGCGCCGGCAACGTCGGTGCGCACCGAATCGCCGATCGCCAGCACGCGGCCCGGTCGGCCGTTGCGCGCCTCGCCGCCGGCCAGCGCGATGGCCTGCCGGTAGATCGGCAGATGCGGCTTGCCGAAGAAGATCACCTCGCCGCCGAGCGAGCGATACAGTTCGGCGAGCGCGCCGGCGCAGGCGATCAGGCGGTCGCCGCGCTCGACCACGATGTCGGGATTGGCGCAGACGAACGGCAGCCGGCGCTCGCGCGCCTGCAGCAGGGTGTCGCGATAGTCCTCGGCGGTCTCTATCTCGTCGTCGAACGGCCCGGTGCAGACGATGTAGTCGGCCTCCTCCAGCGGCGCGAAGCGCACGTCGAGGCCGCGATAGATCGGGCCGTCGCGGTCGGGGCCGATGGCGTAGACGGCCTCGCTCGGCCGCGCCGCGACATAGTTGCGGGTCAGGTCGCCGGAGGAAACGATGGCGTCGTAGGTGTCGTCTGGCACGCCGAAGCGGCGCAGCTGCCGCTGCACCGAATCGGCCGGACGCGGCGCGTTGGTGATGAGCACCACCTTGCCGCCGCCGCGGCGGAAGGTGGCGAGCGCGGCGCAGGCGTCGGGAAAGGCGGTGAGGCCGTCGTGCAGCACGCCCCAGACGTCGCTCAGCACGATATCGACGCCCTCGACGAGGTGGCGCAGGCCGTCGGTGAAGGACAGGGAGGTCATGGGGCCGGCAGCCAAAGCCGCACTTTGCGGCGCCGTGATGACCGCTGCCCAGTGGCGCAAAGCGCTGCGGCGCCGGCGATCGTGCCGATCATGGCCGTACCGGTCCGCGGCCGGCGGCGGCGCGCCGCAGCAGGGCGCCCGTTCCGCTGCGGGGCTGTGCCGGTGCTGGTGTTGATGCCGGCGGCGCCTCGGAGGCGGGCTGTTTGCGGGCGGCATCGGGAGCGGCGGGGGTGGCGTGGTCGCGGTCCTGACGCAACGGGCGCGGCGGCGAGAACAGGTTGCCCTGGCCGAGGCGCACTTCGTAATCGAGCAGATCGACCACCGCGCGCTCGTCCTCGATGCGCTCGACGACGAGATCGATGCCGAAGCGGCCGAGCAGATCGGCGAGGTCGGCCGGGTGGATGTCGGCCGCCGCGCCCTGCGCCTCGTCGAGCAAAAGCGGCGCCGGCACCTTGACGAAGCGCACGCCGCGCTCGGCCAGATCGCGCGGCTTGATGCGCAGGTCGCTGACGTGGTCGACCGAGAAGCGGTAGCCGTAGCCGGCGAGCGTACCGAGGTGCTTGCGCTCGACCGGGCCGAAACCGCGCAGCGCGTCATGGCGAAATTCCAGCACCAGCGCCGAGGCCAGCGCCCGGTGCGTTTCCAGCGTCTCGCGATAGGCGGCGAACGCGGCCGGGTCGGCCAGCGTCGGCGCGGCGACGTTGCAGAACAGCCCGACGTCCTGGTTGCCGGCGATCAGCCGGCGCAGCACCTGCATGGCGCGCTGCACCACCAGCGTGTCGATCTGCCCGACGAGGCCCATCGTCTCGGCGACGGGCAAAAAGCGATCGGCGGCGAACACCGTGCCGTCGGCGCCGCGCAGCCGCGCCACCGCCTCGTAGAAGCGCACCTTGCGCTGCGGCAGCGTGACCAGCGGCTGGAGGTAGACGTCGATGCGTCTCTCTTCGATGGCGTGGGCAAGGGCGTGGCGCACGGCGGTATCGGCCGGCGCCTCGGGCGGGAAGAAGCCGAAGTCGAAGTCGCGCGCCGCCGGCGTCGGTGCCGGCGCGGCCACCGCGGCCTCCGCCTCGCCGTCGTCGTTGACGGCGGCGGGCGCGCTGCCGAACCCGCTCAGCACGTCCTCGTGCTCGGCCACTGAGACGGCGAGCTGCCGCACCAGCGTCCCCAGTTCGCCGATCTCGCCGAGCATGGTCTCGACCCGCTGCTGACCCTTGATGTCGGCGGCGACGACGCGGTGCTCGATGGCCGACAGCCGGCGGCCGAAGTCGGCGACCTGGCGGGCGAGATCGCCGACGCCGTTCGACAGTTCGGCGAGGTGGGCGTTGTCGTCGTCCTCGCGGGGCGCGCGCATGGTGACGACGTGATGCAGGATCATCGCCGTGAACACGGTCAGGCCGGCAAGGCCGGCGTGGAGGGGGGCGAGCCCGGCCGCGACATGGAGCACGACACCGAGCGCGGCGGCGATCAGCACCATGAAGATGACGATGAACACGGTCGCGACACGGATCATGGAAACGCCCTGCGCCGCCGCGGATCGCGGCAGCCATCGGCCATCATGGCTGATTCGCGGCCTGCCGCGCAGCCTGCGCCCTGCGGTTGTCCCCGTCTCGCGCCGGTCGCGGCCGGCGTCACGCCTCAGGCGGTGGCGCGGATCACCCTGGCCACCTTGTCGATGATCTCGCCGATCTGGTCCTCGCTGACGATCAGCGGCGGGGTCAGCGCCAGCGTGTCGCCGGCCACCCGCAGCATCAGGTCGTGGTCGTGGAAGGCCGAGGCCAGGCTGTCGTAGCCGCGTTTGCCGGGTCCGGCCTTGGCGGGGGCGAGATCGATGCCGGCGGTCAATCCGACGGTGCGGATGTCGAGCACGCCGGCCTGGTCGCGCAGGCTCATCACCGCGTCGGCGAATGTCGGCTCCAGCGCCTTGGCGCGCTCGAACAGCTTTTCGTCGCGGTAGATGTCGAGGGTGGCGAGGCCGGCGGCGGTCGCCAGCGGGTGCGCCGAATAGGTGTAGCCGTGGCACAGTTCGACGACGTGCTCGGGGCCGTTCATGAACGCCTCGTAGAGGTCGGCGCGCAGCACCACGCCGCCCATCGGCGCGGCGCCGTTGGTCACGCCCTTGGCGAAGGTGATCATGTCCGGGGTGACGCCGTAGCGCTCGGCGGCGAAGGCATGGCCGAGCCGGCCGAACCCGGTGATCACCTCGTCGAAGATCAACAGGATGCCGTGCGCCTTGGTGATCTCGCGCAGCCGCTGGAGATAGCCTTTCGGCGACGGCAGCACGCCGGTCGAGCCGGCCATCGGCTCGACGATCACCGCGGCGATGGTGCCCGCGCCATGCAGGCCGACCAGCCGCTCCAGTTCGTCGGCGAGGTGCGCGCCCCAGTCCGGCTCGCCCTTGGTGAACGCCTGCTGCTCGCGGTTGTAGGTGGCGGCGAGATGATCGACGCCGGCCAGGAGCGCGCCGAACAGTTTTCGGTTGGGCACGATGCCGCCGACCGAGGTGCCGCCAAAACCGACGCCGTGATAGCCGCGCTCGCGCCCGATCAGCCGGGTGCGGCCGCCTTCGCCGCGCACGTTGTGATAGGCGAGCGCCAGCTTCAGCGCGGTGTCGGCGGCTTCCGAGCCGGAGTTGCAGAAGAACACGTGATCGAGGCCGTCGGGCGCCAGCGCGGCGATGCGGCTGGCCAGTTCGAACGACTGCGGATGGCCGAACTGGAACGGCGGCGCGTAGTCGAGCGCGGCGGCCTGCTTCGCGATGGCGTCCGCGATGGTGCGGCGGCCGTGGCCGGCATTGGTGCACCACATGCCGGCGGCGGCGTCGATCAGGCGGCGGCCGTCGACGGTGATGTAGTGCATGCCCTCGGCGCCGGCGAGCAGGCGCGGCGCCTTCTTGAAGGCGCGGTTGGCGGTGAACGGCATCCAGAACGCTTCGAGGTCGTTGGGGACGGCGGCGGCGGACTTGATCGGGCTGGAAACGTTCATGACGACCTCGCTCGGGGCGGATGTTGCGCCTTGCATGGAGAATTGATGGCCGGCCAATCGCCCGCGTGCGCCGGCCGGCGGATCGTGCCAGGGCCGCTCAAGGGCGTTGCCTCGCCCAGTGTAAGCCGCCCGCCACGAAAAAGGGAGGCGGCGCGCCGGTCAATTCGTGGAGCGTGCGCCGCCGGCGGGCGTGACGCCCCCGGCGCCCGCCGGCGGCTCGCGTGCGGTACCAGATTATGCAATCAATGAGAGTATTGAAATTAAATAACACGTAATGATTGTATGATGCAATCCGGTCATGACCCCGGTTGTGCCCGTTCTTCCCCCGCCTGTCCGTTTCGCCCGCTGCCGCCGCGCGGCGTCGGCGGTCGAATTCGCGCTGGTGATGCCGCTGTTCCTGGCGCTGGTGTTCGGCATCGTCGTGTTCGGCTCCTACCTGGCGGCGGTGCATGGCGTGCAGCAGCTGGCCGCCGAGGCGGCGCGTTCGTCGGTCGCGGGCCTCAGCGACGGCGAGCGGCAGGCGCTGGCGACGCAATACATTGCCGCCAATGCCGGCGCCTATCCGCTGATCGCGCCGGAGCATCTCGCCGTCAGCGCCGCGACGTCCGGGAGCGCGGAGCGGGTGTTCGTGGTCACGGTCGATTACGACGCATCGAACATGTTCATCTTCGCGCTGCCGCAGTTCGTGCCGTCTCCGCCCCAGCGCATCGTGCGCCAGGCGGCAATTCCGTTCGGCGGCTATTGAGGCGGCCATGGGCAATCTCGTCCGCCATTTCGTCCGCGACCGGGCTGGCAACATCGCCATCATGTCCGCCGCCGGCATGCTGCTGATGGTCGGCTGCGCCGCGTTGGGCGTCGATCTCGGCACGATCTATGTGGACCGCCGGCATGCGCAGAGCGCCGCCGACCTCGCCGCGCTGGTCGCCGCCTCCGACATCGCCCGCGCCGAGGCGGCCGCCGCCGCGACGCTGGAGAAGAACCGCCTGCCGGCGGCGGCGCTGGTCGGCCTCGAACGCGGCCATTACCGCGCCGATCCGGCATTGCCGCCGGCGCAGCGCTTCACCGCCGAAGCGCTGCCGACCAACGCGGTGCGGGTGGCGGTGGAGACGCAGACGCCGCTCTTTTTCGGCCGCGTGCTGGCCGGCACCGATCATTTCACCATCCGCACCCACGCCACCGCCGGCGCCACCGAGCTTGCCTCGTTCGCCATCGGCTCGCGGCTCCTCAAGCTCGACGGCGGGCTTTTGAACCGGTTGCTCGGCGGGCTGCTCGGCACGTCGCTCACGCTGTCGGCGATGGACTATCAGGCGCTGCTCGATGCGAAGATCGACCTGTTCGATTTCCTCTCGGCGCTGGCGACCAAAATCGACCTGACGGGCGTGAGCTACGACCGGCTGCTGGCGAGCAACGTCAAGGTGGTCGATGCGCTCGATGCGATGCTGACGGTGCAGCGCGAGGCGACGGGACTGTCCACCGCCACCAGCGCGCTGGCTGCGATCGCGCAGGCGGCGAGCGGACTGACAACCGAGGTGGCGCTCGGCTCGCTGATCGATGCCGGGCCTTACGGCGGCCTGACGGCGGGCACGCAGCCGAAGCTCGGCGTCGGGGTCGGGCTGTACGATCTCATCGCGGCGACCGCCACGGCCGCCAACGGAACGCACCAGATCGAGGCCGGGCTCGACCTCAACCTGCCGGGGATCGCCAGCGTGAAGCTGATCGCCGCCGTCGGCGAGCGGCCGCAGGGCACGAGCTGGCTCACCATCGGCGCGGTGGGAGCCTCGGTCCACACCGCGCAGACGCGGGTCCTGCTCAAGGTGAAACTGGTCGGCACCGGGCCGGCGTCGCTGATCAATCTGCCGCTCTACGTCGAGGTTGCCGCCGGCACCGCCACCCTCGACGCCATCGCCTGCGGCCGCCCGGATGTCGCGACCTCGACGGTGACGCTCGGCGTCACGCCCGGCGTCGCCGATGCCTGGGTCGCCGCCGTCGACGAAGCCCTGATGACGAATTTTACGCGCAAGCCGACCGGCGGCGACGCGACGCTGGTCGATGCCGGCCTGGTCAAGCTGATGGGCAAGGCGCATGCCGAAATCGGCAACCTCGCGCCGCAGGCCGTCGGGTTCAGCTATGCGGAGATTTCGGCGCACGCCCGCAAGACGGTGACGACCGCCGATTTCACCGCCTCGCTGGTGGCGAGCCTGCTCGGCGACCTGACGCTGACCCCGGTGGTGATCGGGCTCGGGCTGCCGATCCCCGGCCTCGCCGGCACGGTCGCCGGCGTGCTGGCTAAGGCGACGCCGGCGCTCGACGACCTGCTCGGCGGCGTGCTGGCCACGCTCGGCGTCGGGCTCGGGCAGGCCGACGTCTGGGTCACGGGCTTGCGTTGCGACGGCGCCGTGCTGGTCGATTGAGAGCGTTTTCGAGCGAAGTGGAAACCGGTTCGCGTTAAGAAAACGCGTCAAAACGATAATCTCGAACCCCGCTTCTGATTTCACCAGAAGCCGGGTTCGAGCCCGCTTGCCGCCTGCGCTGCCGGCTGGTACCACCCGGCGCATGTCCGACAACAAGCCCAAAAAACCCCACAAGCT
This sequence comes from Xanthobacteraceae bacterium, assembly GCA_039808405.1. Lineage (GTDB taxonomy): Bacteria > Pseudomonadota > Alphaproteobacteria > Rhizobiales > Xanthobacteraceae > PRO6. Next base: position 398 of record JBDHSY010000076.1, on the reverse strand, counting down.
CAAGGCGCGGCGCCCGCGCGGGCTGGAGGATCGCGGCCCGGCCGAGATCGCGGCCACCGAGCGCATGCTGGCCACCATCCGGCGCGTCTACGAGCTCTACGGTTTCGAGCCGGTGGAGACGCCGGCCATCGAATACACCGACGCGCTCGGAAAATTTCTGCCCGATCAGGACCGGCCGAACGAGGGCGTGTTCTCGTTTCAGGACGATGACGGGCAATGGCTGAGCCTGCGCTATGACCTGACCGCGCCGCTGGCGCGCTACGTCGCCGAGAATTTCGACGCGCTGCCAAAACCGTATCGCAGCTATCGCGCGGGTTACGTCTTCCGCAACGAGAAGCCGGGGCCGGGGCGCTTCCGCCAGTTCATGCAGTTCGATGCCGACACGGTCGGTTCGGCCT
>JBDHSY010000075.1:0-10105 GCA_039808405.1 Xanthobacteraceae bacterium | reverse complement strand
GTCGGCTCGTCGATCATGATCAGATCGGGGTCGCCCATCAGCGTGCGGCATGTGGTGAGCATCTGCTTCTCGCCGCCGGACAACACGCCGGCCGCCGTGTCGGCGCGCGCCTTGAGGTTGGGGAACATCTCCAGCATGTCGTCGAGCTTCCAGCGCCCCGGCTTGCGGACGTCCTTGATGCCGAGCAGGAGGTTCTGGCGCACCGTGAGGCCGGGGAAGATGTCGCGGTTCTCCGGCACGTAGCCGAGCCCGAGATGGGCGATGCGGTAGCTCGGCAGCCCGGCGATGTTCTGGCCCTTGAAGCGGATGACGCCGTGCGGGGCGACCTCGCCCATGATCGCCTTGACGGTGGTGGAGCGGCCGACCCCGTTCCGGCCGAGCAGGCTTACCACCTCGCCGGCGTCGATATGCATGTTGACGCCCTGCAGGATGTGGCTCTTGCCGTAGTAGGCGTTGAGGTCCTCGACTTCCAGCATCAGTGGGCCTCCTCGCCGAGATAGGCTTCCTTGACTTTGGGATTGCCGCGGATCTCCTCCGGCGTGCCGGACGCGATGATCTGGCCGTAGACCAGCACCGAGATGCGGTCGGCGAGGCCGAACACCACGCTCATGTCGTGCTCGACGATGACCAGCGTGCGGCCCTCGCTGAGACGGCGGATCAGTTCGACGGCGCGCTCGGTCTCGGCGCGGCTCATGCCGGCGGTCGGCTCGTCCAGTAGGATGACGTTGGCGCCGCCGGCGATGGTGATGCCGATTTCCAGCGCGCGCTGCTCGGCATAGGTCAGGAGGCTGGCCGGCACCTCGCGGCGGGCGGCGAGGTTGATGTGCTCGAGGATCGCGGCGGTGCGCTCGCGCACCTCCGGCAGGCTGTCCACGTTCTTCCAGAAGGCGTAGCGGTGGCCGGTCGCCCACAGCACCGCGCAGCGCACGTTCTCCCACACCGACATGCGGCCGAACACGTTGGTGACCTGGAACGAGCGCGACAGGCCGCGCCGGTTGATTTCGAACGGCGACAGCCCGGAGATCACCTCGCCGTTCAGGCGCACCTCGCCCGAGGTCGGCGTGATGTAGCCGCTGATCAGGTTGAAGGTGGTGGATTTGCCGGCGCCGTTGGGACCGATGATGGCATGGCGCTCGCCCTGCGCGACGCGCAGGTTGAGGTCGCGGATGATCTTTGCGTTGCCAAAGCTCTTGTTGACGGCGTCGATTTCGATGGCGGCGCTCATGCGAGATGCCCCTTGTCGCGTGCGGCGGTCGCGGCGCGGTCCCAGGCGGCGGCGATGCCGCGCCAGGTCATGCGGGCGACGAAGAAGCCGCCGAGGGCCAGCACCAGAGCGATGACCCAGGTGACGGGCTGGCTGGTGTCGAAGGGGATGCCGAGCAGGTTCACCATGGTGCTGGCGTCGGCATGGACGATGTAGCGCGACACGATTTCGATGACGAGGATGACGCCGCAGGCCCACGCCAGCGTCGGCACCGCGGCGATCAGGTAGGCCGGCAGCAGCATGTGCAGCGTGCCGCCGCGCGCCAGCGGCCGGTGCATCATGATCAGGCCGGCGATGCCGCCGGGGGCGAACATCACGATGCCGATGAAGATGAGGCCGAAATAGAGCTGCCACACCGCGGTCAGGTCGGTCAGTTTGAGTTGCAGGTAGGTGACGAAGATGGCGCCGATGATCGGGCCGAAGAAATAGGCGACGCCGCCGATGAAGGTGGCGAACAGCACGCCGCCGGACTGCACCAGGCCGAGATAGGCGGAGTTGGCGATCTCGAAGTTGATCGCCGCCAGCGCGCCGGCGATGCCGGCGAAGAAGCCGGCGAAGCAGAACGCGAGGTAGCGCACCACGTGCGGATTGTAGCCGATGAACTGCACGCGCTCGGGATTGTCGCGCACGGCGTTGCAGACGCGCCCGAGCGGCGTCCGCGTCAGCGCGTACATGGCGATGGTCGAGATCAGCACCCAGGCGGCGATCAGATAGTAGATCTGAATCTGGGGGCCGAAGGTCAGGCCGAAGAAGGCGGGCAGGTCGGTGCGGTTGGTGGTGACGCCGGCCTCGCCGCCGAAGAACGAGCGCAGGATCAGCGCCGAGGACGCCACCAGTTCGCCGACGCCGAGCGAGATCATCGCGAACACCGTGCCGGCGCGCTTGGTCGAGACCCAGCCGAGGATAATGGCGAAGATCAGCCCGGCGAGGCCGCCGATCAGCGGCACGAACGGCAGCGGGATCGGCCATTCGTGGCCGGCGATGGCGTTCATGCCGTGAATGGCGAGGAAGCCGCCGATGCCGTAGTAGACCGCGTGGCCGAACGACAGCAGCCCGGTCTGGCCGAGCAGGATGTTGTAGGACAGCGCGAAGATGATCGAGATGCCGATCAGGCTGAAGGTGGTGAGCGAACCGCCGGAGGAAAACACCAGCGGCAGCACCACGAGCAGCGCGGTGCCGGCGATCCACAGCGCGTAAAAGCGCACGGCGTCGGCGCGGCTTGTGCGGGGAGCGGAAGCGGTCACGGGCTCACTCATGTCTCGCGCGTCCCCATCAGGCCCATCGGGCGGACGATCAGGATCAGCACCAGCAGCAGGTAGGGGATGATCGGCGCGACCTGGGCGATGGTCACGTTCCACACGTCGGTGAGCAGCGAGGGACCGATCGAGGGATCGAGCGGTCCGAACAGGCTGGCGAGCGAGCCGTTCATCGACACCGCAAAAGTCTGCACCAGGCCGATCAGAAGCGAGGCGATGAAGGCGCCGGACAGCGAGCCGAGCCCGCCGACCACCACCACCACGAACAGGATCGGCCCGAGCAGCATCGCCATGTCGGATTGCGTCACCAGCGCCGGGCCGGCGATCACGCCGGCGATCGCCGCGAGCGCGGTGCCGACGCCGAACACCAGCATGAACACCTGCCCGACATTGTGGCCGAGATGGCCGACCATGTGCGGGTGGGTCAGCGCCGCCTGCACGATGAGGCCGATGCGGGTGCGCTTGAGCACCGCCAGCAGCGCGACGAAGATCGCCACCGAGATCAGCAGCATGAACATCTTGTAGGCGGGGTAGTTGGTCGAGAAGATCGTGAAGGCGGGGAAGTCGAGCGCGGCCGGCACGCGGTAGTCCATCGGCCCCTTGCCCCAGATGAGCTGCACGATCTCCTCGATGATGTAGGCGAGGCCGAAAGTCAGCAGCAGCTCGGCGACGTGGCCGTGCTTGTGGGTGTTGCGCAGGCCGTAGCGCTCGACCGCCATGCCGATGGCGCCGACCAGCAGCGGCGCGATGATCAGCGCCGGCCAGAAGCCGATCCACCGGGTGAGCTGGAAGCCGAAGAACGCGCCCAGCATGTAGAAGCTGGCATGGGCGAAGTTGAGCACGCCCAGCATGCTGAAGATGATGGTGAGGCCGCTCGACAGCAGGAACAGCAGCATGCCGAACAGCACGCCGTTGAGTGTCGATATGACGATCAGTTCAAGCACTGGTCAACCGCCTGTCCGTTTCGGATATGAACGCGTGCCAACCGGGCGAGACAAAGCCGCCGGGCACGCGGGCCCGTGCCGTTGCCTCCCCGCCTTGCGACAGCCGCCGACCCGGAACGTCCATATCGAGATGCCGGCCGCCGCGAGGGCGGCGGAGGGATCGGCGGCCCCGCTCCGATAGGTGCGGGGCCGCTTGTCGATGCTGCGGCTGAAGCGTTACGGCCGCTTCATCTTGCAGGTGGTCTCGACCATGGTCTGCGGCGTGTCGATCTTGGCTTCGACCTTCCAGCCCCAGCCGGTGTGCTCGTCGTCGAACATCGACTTGTCGGCCAGGCTGCCGAACGAGGAGATGTAGATCGGCTGGAAGAACTGGTGGTCGTCCTTGCGCATAAAGCCCTTGCCGCCGTTGAGCACTTCGAACTCCATGCCCTCCAGCGCCGCCGCCACCTTCACCGGATCGGTCGACTTGGCCTTGTCGGCTGCGGCGACCAGCATGTGGATTTCGTTGAAGGCGCGCGGATAGAAATTCGAGAAGTCGTACTTGGCGCGCAGCTCCTTCTCGACCGCTACCGCGGCCGGAGCACCGCCGTTGGCGACGCCCTCGCTGACCTGGAACACCTGATGGTCGAGGCCGGCCTGCTTGATCGCGGTCGGGCCGCCGGTGCCGCCGGCGTAATAGGTGAACCAGTTGACCTTGAGGCCGGCATCGGCCGCGGCCTTGACCAGCAGCGTGAAGTCCTGGCCCCAGTTGCCGGTGATCACGGTGTCGGCGCCGGACGCCTTGATCTTGGCGATGTAGGGCGCGAAGTCGGTGATCTTCAGCAGCGGATGCAGTTCATCGCCGACGATCTCGACGTCGGAGCGCTTCTCGCCCAGCATCTTGCGGGCCTGGGTGCGCACCGACTGGCCGAACGAATAGTCCTGGTTGATCAGGTAGACCTTCTTGATATCCTTCTTGTCCTTCATGTAGTTGGTCAACGCCTGCATCTTGATGTCGGAGTTGGCGTCCCAGCGGAAGTGCCAGTAGTTGCACTTTTCGTTGGTCAGGATCGGGTCGACCGCGGCATAGTTGAAGAACAGCACTTCCTTGCCCGGATTGCGGGAGTTGTGCTTGGCGACCGCATCCGACAGCGCCGCCGCCACTGCCGAGCCGTTGCCCTGGGTGACGTAGCGGACGCCGCCATCGATGGCCTTTTGCAGCTGGATCAGGCTTTCCTGCGGATTGGTCTTGTTGTCGAGGGGAACGATCTCGAGCTTCTGGCCCTGGATGCCGCCCTTGCCGTTCACTTCGTCGGCGAGAAGCTGGAAGGTCTTGAGGCCGATCTCGCCGACGCTGGCACCGCCGCCGGACAGCGGATCGATGTAGCCGATCTTCAGCGTGTCCTGTGCCAATGCGGGTGCCGCCAGCATCGGCAGCGTCAAGGCCGCCGCAAGAACAAGTTTGTGCATAGTTGGTTTCTCCCTCCTCGATGATCGGCTCTCGGCGACCGGGCGCGGCCGCCGCTGAACACGGTTGTCATTTGCGAAGAACCCTGACGATCTGCGGAAAAGCGCCCCTCTTTCCGTGTCGTCGGGCCGTCGATTTGCGGCGATTGTGATCGATCGTCGTGGTGCTGGCAAGCCCCGCGCACCGGGCCCGGATGTCGCGGGAGCGGCGTCCGCGACACGGAATATTCCGGGCGGCTCTTGCCGGCGCGGGCGCGATGCGGGATAGAGCGTGCGCGCCTGTGCATCCCTGTCCGTTGCCGCCATGCCCGATCACCAGTTCGTTTTGACATTGTCCTGCCCCGACCGGCCCGGCCTCGTCGCGGCGGTCTCCGCCTTTCTGTTCGACAACGGCCAGACCATTCTCGACGCGCAGCAGTACAACGACGTCGAGACCGGGCGCTTCTTCATGCGGGTGGTGTTCGAGGCGGTCGCGACGCCGATGGTGCTGGCGGCGCTCAGCGAGGGATTTTCCGGCATCGCCGGGCGATTTCGGATCGACTGGCAGATGCGCGAGCGCGCCGCGCGCCGCCGCGTCATGCTGCTGGTGTCGAAGTTCGACCACTGCCTCGCCGACGTGCTGTATCGCTGGCGCATCGGGGAACTGGCGATGGTGCCGACGGCGATCGTCGCCAACCATCCGCGCCACGTCTACACCGGCGTCGATTTCGGCGACATCCCGTTCCACTACTTGCCGGTGACGCGCGAGACCAAGCGCGAGCAGGAAGCGGAATTGCTGCGCATGATCGCCGACAGCGGCACCGATCTCGTCGTGCTGGCGCGTTACATGCAGGTGCTGTCGGATGATCTGTCGCGCGCGCTGGCCGGGCGCTGCATCAACATCCACCACTCGTTCCTGCCGGGCTTCAAGGGCGCCAAGCCCTACCATCAGGCCCATGCCCGCGGCGTCAAGCTGATCGGCGCGACCGCGCATTACGTCACCAGCGCCCTCGACGAGGGGCCGATCATCGATCAGGACGTCGAGCGCATCAGCCACCGCGATACCCCCGACGACCTCATTCGCAAGGGCCGCGACATCGAGCGCCGCGTGCTGGCGCGGGCGATCCGCTACCACCTCGAGGATCGCGTCATCCTCAACGGCGGCAAGACGGTGGTGTTTACCGACTAGGCTTTGCCGGCGCGGCGCCTGCCGGCAGACGCGCGATCAGTTCGTCGAGCCGCGCCCGCGGCAGCGTGATCGCCGCCAGCCGCCAGCCGTGGCCGTCGAGATGCAGGCGGATGGCGGCATCGGCATCGCGCGCGCCGCTGCCGATGCGGATCGACATCTCGACCGGCGTGATGAGGTGCAGCCGGCCGAACAGCGCGCCGGCGTCGGCGAGGTCGAGGTCGGACAGGCGCGGCAGGCCGGTCAGGGCCGGGGTCTCCGGCAGCGCCTCGATGTGGCCGTCGTCGAGCAGCCGCGACAGGCCGTCGGCGGTGAGCAGCTGTGCGGCCAGCAGGTCGGCGAGCGTGCCGCCGACCGCGCCGGCGACGAGGCGTTCGGTCATGCCGGGATCGCGTCCCGCGCCGAGCCGGTCGAAATAGGCGCCGACCACCTGACGGGCGATCGACCCGGTGACCCGCGCGACGTCGGTGCACGCCAGCAGCCGTGCGCCGTCGGCCCGCCGTGCGGCGCCGACGAGATCGTTCAGGGCGGCATAGGCCGAACCGAAATAGACGGCGACGATGAGGACCAGGGCCGCGAGGGTGCCCACAAGCCAGCGCATGGGGATTTGGGACCTTGTGAATGGATAAGGCGTGGCGCCCTGCGTCGGTTCCGGCGCAGGCCGCGCCCCGGCAGGTCGCCGCGCACGGCGTGGGCAATGGCGCGGCGATTGTCAACCGGCGGAGCGGCCGGCTGCCGTGGCTGGCTCCCGCTTGTGGCACCACCCGCGTTGTTTCCGCAGGCTTTATCCAGGCGGCAGGGTATCGGCTCGGTTTGAAATCGCTATAAAGTCGTCTTGACGGCGCCCGCCCGTGCGGGTCCATGATCCGCATGCGCCCCGCGAACGGCCGACGCGCTCGCGTGCCAGGACCAATATAAAGATCAATATGTCGCCGGCCGTCCCACGCCGCCGGCGCGAAGGGAGAGACGCCAATGTCAGTTGAAAGACGGGTTTTGTTGCGGGCGGCGGTCTGTGCCGTCGCGGCCGGTGCGTTCGCCGGGGCGGCCGGGGTGGCTTCGGCGCAGGAGACCGTCAAGATCGGCCTGATCGTGCCGATGACCGGCGGGCAGGCGTCGACCGGCAAGCAGATCGACAATGCGGTCAAGCTCTACTTGCAGCAGCACGGCGATACCGTCGCCGGCAAGAAGATCGAGGTCATCCTCAAGGACGACGCGGCGCTGCCCGACAACACCAAGCGGCTGGCGCAGGAACTGATCGTCAACGACAAGGTCAGCGTGATCGCCGGTTTCGGCGTGACGCCGGCGGCATTCGCCGCCGCTCCGCTGGCGACGCAGGCCAAGGTGTTGCAGATCGTGATGGCGGCCGGCACCTCGATCATCACCGAGCGCTCGCCCTACATTACCCGCACCAGTTTCACGCTGGGCCAGTCCTCGATCATCATCGGCGACTGGGCGGTGAAGAACGGCATCAAGAAGGTGGCGACGCTGACCTCCGACTACGCGCCGGGCCATGACGCGCTAAAGTTCTTCAAGGATCATTTCGTCGCGGGCGGCGGCCAGATCGTCGAGGAGGTCAAGGTGCCGCTCGCCAACCCGGACTTCGCGCCGTTCCTGCAACGCATGAAGGATTCCAAGCCCGACGCCATGTTCGTGTTCGTGCCGGCCGGGCAGGGCGGCAACTTCATGAAGCAGTATGCCGAGCGCGGCCTCGACAAGAGCGGCATCAAGGTGATCGGACCGGGCGACGTGATGGACGACGACCTGTTGAACGGCATGGGCGATTCGGCGCTCGGCGCGGTGACAGCGCACATGTATTCGGCGGCGCACCCCTCGCAGGTCAACAAGGACTTCGTCGCCGCCTACAAGAAAGCCTACGGCCAGCGCCCCGGCTTCATGGCGGTCGGCGGCTATGACGGCATCCACCTGCTTTACGAGGCGCTGAAGAAGACCGGCGGCAAGGCCGACGGCGATTCGCTGATCGCGGCGGTCAAGGGGATGGCATGGGAGAGCCCGCGCGGGCCGATCTCGATCGACCCCGAGACGCGCGACATCGTGCAGAACATCTACATCCGCGAGGTCAAGAAGGTGGACGGCGAACTGTACAACGTCGAGTTCGCGACCTTCGAGGCCGTCAAGGACCCCGGCAAGACCAAGAAGTGAGGAGAACGACGGAGACGTCCCTCCCCATCAGGGGAGGGTGGCTGGCGCGACAGCGCCAGCCGGGTGGGGTGTTGGCGATGATTGCGACGGTCGAACGGGCGAGGGTGCTCCGCAAGCGTATGACCCCGCAAGAAATCAAGCTTTGGGTCAGGTTGCGATCGTTGAGAGCGATGGGATGGCACTTTCGCCGGCAGGCGCCTGTCGGACCGCACATCGTCGACTTTGTCTGTCTTCGGCAGCGGCTGGTCGTCGAGGTTGACGGCGGCCAGCATGCCATGCAGCCGCATTATCAAAACGATCTCGTGCGGAGCGAATTCCTGAAGTCGAACGGCTTCCGCGTGTTGCGATTCTGGAATTCCGATATCGACCGCAATCTGGAAGGTGCCGTCGAGACGATTCTATCCGAATTGTCCGGCCCCCACCCCGACCGGCTCGCGCCTGTCGCCCCTCCCCCGGTCGGGGGAGGGAGAAAGCGCCGTCTCCCATGACCAACTTCCTCACCATCCTGTTCGACGGCGTGGCCTACGGCATGCTGCTGTTCGTGCTGGCGAGCGGGCTCGCCGTGACGCTCGGGCTGATGAACTTCGTCAACCTCGCCCACGGCGCGTTCGCGGCGTTCGGCGGCTATGTCTGCGCCGTGCTGGTCAACCGCTCGGGCGTGCCGTTTTTCGCCGCGCTGCCGCTCGCCTTCGCCGCCGCGGCGCTCGCCGGCATCGTCGCCGAGCGCACGCTGTTCCGCCACCTCTATCGGCGCAGCGAACTGGAGCAGGTGCTGTTCACCATCGGCTTCGTGTTCATGGCGGTGGCGGCCACCGACTACGTGATGGGCTCCTCGCAGGTGTTCATCAACCTGCCGGACGTGCTGCAAGGCCAGATCGACCTGTTCGGCGTCGGCATCGGCCGCTACCGGCTGATGATCATCGTCATCTGCGGCCTGTTGACGCTGGCGATCCAGGGCACGCTGGCGCGCACCCGGTTCGGCGCGCGGCTGCGGGCGGCGGTCGACGATCCGCGCGTCGCCGGCGGGCTCGGCATCAACGTGCCGCAGGTGTTTGCCTTCACCTTCGCGTTCGGCTGCGGTCTGGCCGGGCTCGGCGGCGCGCTCGGCGCCGAAATCCTCGGGCTCGATCCGTACTTTCCGCTGAAATTCCTGATCTACTTTTTGATCGTCGTCACCGTCGGCGGCTCCTCCACCATCACCGGGCCGTTCATGGCGGCGCTCGTGCTCGGCATCGCCGACGTCGCCGGCAAATATTATGTGCCGAAGCTCGGCGCCTTCGTCATCTACGCGCTGATGATCGTGATCCTGATCTGGCGCCCGCATGGCCTGTTCGGCCGGACCGTGGCACGATGAGCGACATGACCACCTTGTCCCCCGTGGCCGCGAGCACGGCGCGCATCGGGCGCTGGCGCTGGCAGGAGACCGCGTTCTGGCTTCTGGTGGTGGCAAGCTATTTTCTGTTCTCCGACCGCTATTTGATCCTCACCGAGATCGCGTGGCTGGCGCTGTTCGCGCTGTCGCTCGACCTCATCCTCGGCTATGCCGGCATCGTCTCGCTGGGGCACGCGGCGTTCTTCGGCGTCGGCGCCTATGGCGTCGGGCTGCTCGCCAAGCACGGCATCATCGAGGAGCCGGTGCTGGCGCTGCTGGCCGCCGGGCTGATGGCGATGGCGCTCGGCTTCGTCACCAGCTTCCTCGTCATCCGCGGCACCGACCTGTCGCGGCTGATGGTGACGCTCGGCATTGCGCTGCTCTTGCGCGAACTCGCCAACCGCTTTTCCGACATCACCGGCGGCTTCGACGGCTTGCAGGGCTTTACCATCGCGCCGGTGCTCGGCCTGTTCGAGTTCGACATTTTCGGCCGCACCG
>JBDHSY010000074.1:0-10126 GCA_039808405.1 Xanthobacteraceae bacterium | reverse complement strand
GGCCGGTGATCCAGCCGCGCCGCGACACCGCCAGCACGCGCAGGCGCCGGCCCGCGGCCGCCTCGCGAACGCGCGCGAGCGCGGCGTCGAGCCGGGCGAGCTCGGCGGCGGCCCGCTCCGGGTGGCCGGTCAACTCGCCCATCCGCCGCAGGTTGGCGCGCACATCGTCGAGCGACTGCGCCACCGGGAACTCGACCACCCGCACCCCCTGCCGCTTCAGCATCTCGCGCGTGGCACGCCGTGTGAACGGCGCCGCCACCACGACATCGACGTGCAGCGCCAGCACGTCCTCGGCCTCGCCCGACAGCCGGCGGAAGGTTTTGGCGCGCTCGGCCATCCACGAACTGGCCGGATCGCGCGCATAGGGGCTCAAGCCCGCGATCTGGGCGGGGTCGGCCAGCGCCATCAGAAGCTGATCGGTGCAGACGTTGATCGAGGCGATGCGCGGCGCCGCCTGCGCCGCCGCGGCCGTCCCCGCCAGCGCGGCGGCCAACGCCAGCGGCAGCGCCGCCCGGCCGCTCACGGCAGTTCCAACCATGGCACGATGACACGGGCGCCGCCGTGCTCGGCGCGATAGGCGCGCACGCGGAACACGTCGGCCAGAATGGCGTCGGACAGCGCCGCTTCGGGCGGTCCCTGCGCAACCAGCCGCCCGCCATCGAGCACCAGCACATGGTCGGCGAAGCGTGCCGCAAGCCCGAGGTCGTGGGTGACGACGACGACCAGCGTGCCGGCGTCGGCGACACGCCGCAGCACCGTCATCACCTCGATCTGGTAGCGCGGATCGAGCGCCGCGGTCGGCTCGTCGGCGAGGATCACCGGCGCCTCGACCGCCAGCACCCGCGCCAGCGCCACGCGGCCGCGCTCGCCGCCCGACAGTTCGGTGACGGGACGCTCGGCGAACATCGCCACATCAGCGGCGGCCATGGCACGAACGACGACGGCGGCATCCTTGTCCGGCAGCCGCGCCGGGTCGACGGCACCGTGCGGATAGCGCCCGAGCGCGACGATATCGCGCGCCGGCAGCGGCCAGTGCACGACATGGCCCTGCGGCAGATAGGCAAAGCGGCGCGCCCGCTCGCGCACGTCGAGCGCGGCGAGCGGCGTGCCATCGATCCGCACCGTGCCCTCGCTGGCGATGAGCCGGCTGAGCGCACGCAGCAGCGTGGTCTTGCCGGCGCCGTTCGGCCCGACCAGAGCCACGAACTGCCCGCGCGGCAGCGTGAACGTCACCTCGCGCAGCACCTGCCGCGACGCCAGGCGCACGGCGAGCGAGGTGGCTTCAATGTATGCGGCGCTCATGCCACGCCCCCGCCAAGAGCGCGGCGCTCGCGCACGATCAGATAGAGGAAGAACGGCACGCCGATGATCGCGGTCAGCACGCCCACCTTGATGTTGGTGGCCGACGGAATCAGCCGCACCGCGATGTCGGCGGCGGCCAGCAGCGCCGCGCCGGCCAGCGCGCTCGGTCCCAGCAGCCGGCCGGGATCGTGACCGACCAGCGGCCGCATCAGGTGCGGCGCCACCAGGCCGATGAAGGCGATGGTGCCGGTCACCGCCACAGCGCCGCCGACGCCGAGCGCGACGCCCATGATCACCAGAAGCCGCAGCCGGCCGACATCGACGCCGAGGCTCTCGGCCGCCTCCTCGCCGAGCGACAGCACGCGGAAGGCGCTGCGGCGGCTCATCAGCACCACGGCGCCGGCCGCGATGAACGGCAGCGCCAGCGCGACGTGACGGACGCTGCGGTCCTCCAGCGAGCCGAGCAGCCAGAATGCCACCTCGAGCGAGGCGAACGGGTTCGACGACAGGTTCATCGCCAGCGCCGTCAACGCCCCGGCAAGGCTCGAGATGGCGAGCCCGGCCAGGATCAGGATCAACAGCCCGGCATTGCGGCCGGCGACCGCGAGCAGCGCGAATACCGAGACGAACGCCATGGCGATCGCCGCCGCCGGCAACAGCCAGGAGCGCACGTCGGCGGCGCCCGCGTCGATCACCAGCACCGCGCCGAGCGCCGCCGCCTGCGGCGCGCCGAACAGCGAGGGCGACGCCAGCGGATTGCGCAGCAGGCCCTGCAACGCCGCGCCGGACACCCCGAGAATGCCGCCGACCGCCAGCGCCAGCACGGTGCGCGGCAGCCGGATGTCGCGCACGATGATCTGCGTGATCTCGTCGCCGGCCCCGAACAGGGCCGTTGCAATCTCCAGCGGCGACAGCCGCACCGGGCCGATGCCGAGCGAGGCGAGCGCCAGCGCCGCCACCACGAGCGAAAGCGCAACGAGCGCCGCCCGGCGCCGCCGCACGGGCGCGTGGCTCATGCCGCCTTCTCGATCAAAAACACCAGCCGCGGTCCGCTGTGCTCGGTGTGCGCCAGCACGTCGCCGCGCTGTTGCACCAGATGCGGGATATCGATCGCCGCCATCGGGTCGGTGCAATGCACCTCGAGCCGCCCGCCGGGCGCAAGCGCCGCCAGCGCGCGGCCGGTCTTGAGCGCCGGCAGCGGGCATTTCAGCCCGGTCAGGTCGAGCACGGTGGTCGTCATGCGCCGCAACATGGCGGCGGGCCGTGGCAGCGTCAAGCCGGCGGCGCCTCCTGCAAATCGGCGGGCAGATCCGCGATCCGCATCGCGGCCCGTTCCATCATCGCCGCGATGCGCGGGATGTCGTCGATATGCGCCGACGGCAGACCGGCCTCGACCGCGGCATCGGTGGCAAGCCCGACGATATGGTCGTCGTCGGGGTAGAGCCACGGCTTGCCGAGCGCATCCCGATGCACCTCGATCTTGCGGTAGGGCGCGGCGCGAAAGCCCTCGACCACGACGAGGTCGACCGCCGTCATTTTGGCGAGCAGCTCGGGCAGCGGCGGCAGCGGCGCGTCGCGCAGTTCGTGCATCAAGACCCAGCGCCGCTCGGCGCACACCAGCACCTCCTGCGCGCCGGCCTCGCGGTGGATCCAGCTATCCTTGCCGGGCTTGTCGAGATCGAACTTGTGGTGGGCGTGCTTGATGGTGGAGACGGTCAAGCCGCGCTCGCGCCAGTACGGGATCAGCCGCTTCACCAGCGTGGTCTTGCCGGCGCCGCTCCATCCCGCAAGCCCGATGATCTTCATGTCCGCTCCGTTGCCCCTCGCCACAAACCGTGCGCAATATCCGCTGCACGAGTTGTAGCACGATGTCCGCGACCAGCCACAGCACCGCTCCGCCAGCAGCGACCCTCGGCGCGATCCTCGCCGGCGGGCGCGCCACGCGCATGGGCGGCGGCGACAAGCCGCTGCGCACCATCGGCGGCCGCAGCATCCTCGACCGCGTCGTGGCGCGGCTGAAGTCCCAATGCGAGGTGCTGATCCTGAGCGCCAACGGCGACCCGGCGCGGTTCGCGGCGCTGGCGCTGCCGGTCGTCGCCGACACCGTGCCGGGGCAGCCGGGACCGCTCGGCGGCGTACTCGCCGCACTCGACTGGTGCGCGCAAAACCGCCCCGACATCGGCTGGCTGTTGAGCGCGCCCGGCGACTGCCCGTTCCTGCCCGACGACCTCGGCGTGCGGCTCCATGCCGCCGCGCAGGCGCACGCCGCGCCGCTGGCGGTCGCCACCTCCGGCGACCGGAGCCACCCGGTGATTGCGCTGTGGAGCCTCGGTTTACGCGAGCCGCTGCGCCATGCGCTGACGGTCGAGGACATGCGCCGGGCGCACGATTTCGTCGCGCGCCACCGGGCGGCACGCGTGGCGTGGCCGGACGTGCCGTTCGACCCGTTCTTCAACGTCAACACCGCCGACGACCTGGCGAGGGCCGAGCGGCTGATATCTGTCCACCACCCCCAATAGGATTTTTCGTCATGGACCTGCACCTGCGCGGCAAGCGCGCGCTGATCACCGGCGCTTCCAAGGGCATCGGCGCGGCGGTGGCCGAAGCCCTCGCGGAGGAAGGCTGCAACCTGCACCTCGCCGCGCGCAACAGCGCGGCGATGGAGGCGCTGGCGGCGCGGCTCGGCACCGCGCATGGCGTCGATGTCGCCGTGCACAGCGCCGACCTGCGCGAGGCCGGCACATTGACCCGGCTCGCCGCGGCGGCGGCCGACAGCGACATCCTCGTCAACAACGCCGGGGACGTCCCGAGCGGATCGCTCGACACCATCGACGAGGCGACGTGGCGGCGCGCCTGGGACCTCAAGGTATACGGCTACATCAACCTCGCCCGGCTGGTCTACGCGCAGATGAAGGGGCGCGGCGACGGCGTCATCGTCAACATCATCGGCGCCGCCGGCGAGCGCTTCGAGGCCAACTACATCGTCGGCAGCGCCGGCAACGCGGCGCTGATGGCCTTCACCCGCGCACTCGGCGGCACCAGCCTGAAGGACGGCATCCGCGTCGTCGGCATCAATCCGGGGCCGGTCGCGACCGACCGCATCAAGGCGCTGACCCGGCGCCGGGCGCTGGCCGAGTTCGGCGGCGAGGCCCGCGTCGACGACGTATTGCGGCGCTTTCCGCGCGGCCGCCCGGCCCACCCGCGCGAGATCGCCGACACCGTCGCCTTCCTCGCCTCCGACCGCTCCGGCTACACCAGCGGCGTCATCGTCACCATCGACGGCGGCATCTGCGCCGGCGGCGGGGGTGGGTAAAGGCACACCGCTCGACAGCGCCGGCCCACCGCGTGTAGACAGGGCCGCGCCGCGGCAAGGCAGGAATCATCCCGCGATCATGAGCAAAGCTCTGAAGTTCGAACGCATCGCCTTCGTCGCCGGCCCCGCGCCGGAGGCGCAGCGCGCGCTGGCTGAGCTCACCGCCGCGCACGGCAACTGCACGCCGCAGGACGCCGACGTCATCGTCGCGCTCGGCGGCGACGGCCTGATGTTGCAGACGCTGCATGACAACATGCACTCCAACCGGCCGATCTACGGCATGCACCGCGGCACCGTCGGCTTTCTGATGAACGAGTTCTCGCCGGACGGCCTGCGCGAGCGGCTGGAGGCGGCGCAGGTCACCGTCATCAACCCGCTGCTGATGCGCGCCACCGACGTTAGCGGCGAGGTCCATGTCCATCACGCCATCAACGAGGTCGCCCTGTTCCGCCAGACCCACCAGGCGGCGCGGTTGCGCATCCTGATCGACGGCCGCGAGCGGATGGCCGAGCTGATCGCCGACGGCGTCATGGTGGCGACGCCGGCCGGCTCGACCGCCTACAACCTGTCGGCGCAGGGGCCGATCCTGCCGATCAACGCCGCGCTGCTGGCGCTGACCCCGATTTGTCCGTTCCGGCCGCGGCGCTGGCGCGGCGCGCTGTTGCCGGACAGCGCGCGCGTCGCCATCGACGTGCTGGAATACGCCAAGCGGCCGGTGGCGGCGGTCGCCGACCACGACGAGGCGCGCAACGTCACCCGCGTCGAGGTTGCCTCCGACAAGAGCATCGCCATGCGCATGCTGTTCGATCCTGGCCACAGCCTGGAGGAACGCATCATCGGCGAGCAGTTCGGGTATTGAAGCCCCTCTACGCTTTGCCCTGCGCGTCCTTACGGGTCTGGGCGACCGACATCTTTGCAAAGGTCGCCATCAGCCCGCAGTCGTTGAGCAGCGTCACCAGCTTGAAGCCGAGCTTGATGTTGCGCGCCGCGCCCTCGGCGCCGGAGCAATGGATGCCCGGCGCGATGCCGCGCTTGTCGCACTCCTTGATGAGCTTGTCGTAGATCTTCAGGATTTCCGGCTCGTCGCGGTCGAGTTTCGGCACCAGCCCGTAGGAAAAGCCGAGATCGGAGGGGCCGACATAGACGCCGGCGATGCCCTCGACATCGAGGATCGCTTCCATGTTGGCGATCGCGGTGCGCGTCTCCAGCATCGGAATGCACAGCGTCTCCGCGTTGGCGCTCGCCTGATAGCTGCCGGCGGTGCCGTACAGCCCGGCGCGCACCGGGCCGTTGCTGCGCGTGCCGCGCGGCGGATACTTGCACGACGAGACGAACCGCTCGGCTTCTTCCCTGGTGTTGATCATCGGGCAGATCACGCCATAGGCGCCGGCGTCGAGCACCTTGCCGATGATGCCCGGCTCGTTCCATGGCACCCGCACCATCGGCGTCACCGGATGGCCGTGCATTGCCTGAAAGCACGCGACCATCGACTGGTAGTCCTGCACGCCGTGCTGCATGTCCACGGTGATGCTGTCGAAGCCGCATTGCGCCATCACTTCCGCGGAAAAACCCGACGGGATCGCCAGCCAGCCGTTGATCACCGTCTTGCCCGACGCCCAGAGCTTTTTGACGTTGTTCGTCATGTTGTTCGTTCTCCGTTGATGACCGCGGCCCGTTTCACGCCGTGACCTGCCTGATACGTTCCTCGGTGATGCCGACCGTGCGCGCCGCGGCCGCGATCGCCGCCCAGGTCTCGTCCGGCAGCGGGATGCCGTTCCTGCCGCGCTCGGCGCGGGTGCGCTGCTCCGGCTCGCCGGGAATCAGGACGCCATCGACGCCCGCGACGGTGCGCGAGCTTTTGACGTCGGCGACATAGCGCGCCACCTCGCCGTCGAAAAAATGCGCGGGATCGACGCGCGCGGGATCGATGTAGATCGCCAGCATGCCGTTGGTCATCGGCCGCCCGGTGCGGGTTGCGCCGTTGCCGGTCAGCGCGCCGCCGAGCAGTTCGCAGATCAGCGCCAGGCCGGAGCCCTTGTGCTCGCCGAAGGCGCGGATCGCGCCGGTGCCCTTGCTGTGGTCGCGCGGCCCTTCCGGGCTATAGGAGCCGTAGAGTTCGGCGGGGTCTTCGCTCAGGTGGCCGTCGGCGGCGACCAGCGCTCCCTTCGGCACCGGCTTGCCGCCGCGGCTCGCCACCATCACCTTGCCCTCGGCGACGACGGAGGTCGCGAAGTCGAGCACGATCGGCGGCCCGTCGGGGCGCGGGATGCCGACGCAATACGGCGCGGTGGAAAATTTCCGCTCGACGCCGCCGAACGGCGCGACCAGCACGGAGCCCGCGGCATTGACGAAATGGATCGAGATCAGCCCGTCCGCCGCCGCCATCTCGGCCCAGTCGCCGATGCGGCCGATATGGCCGGCGTTGCGCAGCGCCACGGCGGCGAGGCCGTTCTCCTTGCACTTCCCGATGCCGATGGCGACGGCCTGCGGCCCCACCGTCTGGCCGAAGCCGAAGCGCCCGTCCACCACGGCAAGCGACGGCGTATCGACCAGCACATCGACGCTCTGGTCCGGCTTGAGATTGCCCTGCGCCAGCCAGCGCAGATAGGACGTGACGCGGATCACGCCGTGGCTGTCATGGCCTGTGAGATTGGCGGTGACGAGATAGCCGGCGATGCGGCGCGCCTCGGCCTGCGATGAGCCGGCATGAGCAAAAACGTCGGCGACGAAATCGATCAGCTTCTCGGCGGGAATGGCAACCATGACGACATGTCCTGAAAGCGCAGACGGCGGGAGGTTGCGGACGATGCATGCAACCCTGCGCCACAGATGACAGAAAAATCCACCCGCTGTCCATATTCGCAACAGTTCTGGCGCCCCACAGGCCGCCACCGGCGGCGAAATTCCGCTGCATGGCGAATGCCATAGCCAACACTCGCGCGGGCCCGTGCGAGAAGCGGCTGGACCGCGTTTGCCGCCCCTGCATAGGATGGCCGCCCGACCGATACGAGGAAACGTCCATGGCCGATGAAGCGCGCGCCCGCCCGGTGCCGACGCCGGAAACGCAACACTACTGGGATGGCGCGAAGCGCGGCGAACTCTTGCTGCAGCGCTGCGAGGCGTGCAGCAAGACCTATTTCCCGCCCCGGCCGTTCTGTCCGGCCTGCGGCTCGCGCAAGGTCGGCATCGTCAAGGCCAGCGGCAAGGCGACGCTCTACAGTTACGTCATCAACCACCGCGCCGCGCCCGGCTTCACCGCGCCCTACGCCATCGCGGTGGTCGAACTGGCCGAGGGCCCGCGCATGATGACCAACATCGTCGACTGCCCGCAGACGCCCGAGGCGCTTCAGCTCGACATGGCGCTCGAGGTCGCCTTCGAGGCACTCGACGACAGGATCACCCTGCCGGTGTTCCGGCCTGCCGCCGCGAAGGGATAAGCGTCATGCGCAGAAACCAGGTCGCCGTGGTCGGCGCGGCGGAAACCACGAAACTCGGCGTCATTCCCGACATGTCGCAGATCCAGTTGCACGCCGACGCGGCGCTCAACGCCATCGCTGATGCGGGACTGAAACTCTCCGACATCGACGGCGTCGCCACGGCGGTCGAGACGCCGCAGCAGATCGCGCATTACCTCGGCCTCACGCCGACCTGGGTGGACGGCACCTCGGTCGGCGGCTGCTCGTTCATGCTGCATGTGCGCCACGCCGCCGCCGCGATCGAAGCCGGGCTGTGCAAGACCGTGCTGATCACCCATGCCGAGAGTGGCAAATCGATGATCGGCAAGCAGCCGCGCTTCGTGGCGCCGGACAGCCTCAACGGGCAGTTCGAGCAGCCCTATGGCGCGTGGGGGCCGCCGACGCTGTTTCCGATTCCCGTGCTGCGCTACATGAAGACCTACGGCATCACTCACGAGCAGATCGCCATGGTCGCGGTGGTGCAGCGCGAGTGGGCGGCGAAGAATCCGCGCGCCACCATGAAAGCGCCGATCACCGTCGAGGACGTGCTCAATTCGCGGATGATCGCCTACCCGTTCCGGCTGTTGCAGTGCTGTCTCGTCACCGACGGCGGCGGCGCGCTGATCCTCACGTCGGCGGAGCGCGCGAAAGACTTTCCGCACAAGCCCGTCTACATTCTCGGCACCGGCGAAAGCGTCGAAACGCCGATGGTGAGCCAGATGGAAACCTTCACCTCCTCGCGCGCCTTTCGCGTCGCCGGGCCGACGGCGTTCCGCGAAGCCGGCATCAGCCACGCCGACGTCGATCACCTGATGATCTACGATGCCTTCGCCCACTTGCCGCTGTTCGGGCTCGGCGATCTCGGCTTCATGCCGCACGAGGAGACGGGCCGGTTCATCGCCGACGGCAACACCCGGCCGGGCGGCAGGCTGCCGCTCAACACCAACGGCGGCGGCTTGAGCTACATGCACTCGGGCATGTACGGCATGTATGCGCTGCAGGAGAGCGTGCGGCAGATGCGCGGCATCGCGCCGGCGCAGGTCGCGGGCGCGACGATTTCCGTCTGCCACGGCGTCGGCGGCATGTTCGCGGCCTCGGGCACCATCGTCTTCACCAACGAGCGGTGAGACAGGAGCGCTGTTCTCCGCGGATCAGACGTCGGCGAAGCGCGGCGGCCGCTTGTCGATATTGGCGCTCACCGCCTCGCGCTGGTTGGGCGAGCCGATCAGCTTCTGCTGCTCGACGCTTTCCGCGATCAGGGCCGGCCGGGGATCGCCGCCGAGCGCGTTGAACAGCCGCTTGGCGGCACGGATCGCGTCCGGGCTCCGGCCCGCGATCTCGCGCGCCGCTTCCATCGCCGCGGCATGGGGATCGTCGACGATGCGGGTGGCGAGGCCGTAGCCGAGCGCCTCCTGCGCGGAGAACACCCGGCCGGTGTAAGTGAGATCGCGCAAAATATCGTCGCGCACCAGACGCGCGAGGATCGGCGTGCCGGCCATGTCCGGCACCAGTCCCCACTTGACCTCCATGATCGACATCCGCGCGTCGGGACTGAGGAAGCGCATGTCGGCACCGAGCGCGAGCTGAAAACCGCCGCCGAAGGCGACGCCGTGCACCGCGGCGATCACCGGCACCGGAAGCTGCCGCCATCCCCACACCGCCTGCTGCGGAAAGTTGGCATCGCCATGGGTGCGCGCGGTGAGGTCGCGCTCCGCACCGCCGGGCAGGCCGGCGCCGCCGGTCTCCTTCATCGCCGCGAAACGTCCCATGTCGAGACCGGCGCAGAACGCCCGCCCCTCGCCGGAGAGCACCACCGCCCGCAGCCCCTGCTCGCGCGAAAGCCGCGCGGTGGTGTCGACCAGCGCCTCGAACATCGCGATATCGAGCGCATTCATCTTGTCCGGCCGCGCCAGCCGGACATCGGCAACGCCCTCCGACAGCGTCACGACGATACGCTCACTCATGCGATGCTCCTTGCGGTTGAGGGCCTTTGACAGGATCGAAGGCGCCTGTTTTAATCAATCAGCTAACTAATGTACACACGACGCGGCGAAAG
>JBDHSY010000073.1:0-10258 GCA_039808405.1 Xanthobacteraceae bacterium | reverse complement strand
GGATTGGCCCCCCGTTATGATGAGCGGCAGCCAGAGGTCAGGCATGGGATACCCCCATCGCTTCGATCAGGTCGGCCGCTCTCGCCATGTCCCAGGCATCCATCAGCACCACCGGGCACCCCAGCGTGATCGGCAGCTGGATGCCGTACAGATAGCCGGTGATGTGCCCGAGCGGCGAGGGCATCAGCACGACATCGTTTTCGTCGAACTTCAGCCAGTCGATGAAATTGCTGATTTCCGCGCCAATCGTATTGTGCGTGTGCAGAACGCCCTTGGCCTGGCTCGTCGTCCCGGACGTGTACATCAGGAGCTTGACGTGGTTCGGATCGGGTCGCGGACCCGGCTCGAGCGGCTCCTCGCGCATCACGCTGTTGAAGGACGGCCCGCAGCCATCGGACGAGGCGCCGGACGGCCGCACCACGACCACCTCCCTCATCCGCTCCCAGCCGGGGCGCAGCTCGGCCACCATCGCGCAATAGTCGAAATTCCTGAAGCGATCGGGGATGAACAGCGCGCGGCTGCCCGAACTGCGGATGATGAAGTCGACCTCGGCATGGCGATAGATCGGCACGATCGGATTGCAGACGAAGCCGGCAAACGCGCAGGCGAGCTCGACGACCACGGCCTCATACCAGTTGGGCAGCTGAAAGCTCACGACGTCGCCGCGCGCAATCCCCCTGCGCCGGAGCGCGCCCGCCAGCCGGAGCGCATCGTCGCGCAGCTGCCGCGCGGTATGGACGCCGCCCGCCTCGACGATCAGCCGCTGCTCCGGCCGCACCGCGCAAAGCGCATCGAGCTGGTCGGCAATGGTGCGATCGCGCCATATCCCCTCCTCACGATAGCGCGCGATCATGGAACGGGTCAGGCGCGTCGACCAGCCGCAGGGATCGCGCGGCGGAAAATCCGGAGGGTCAGATATCATGGCAAGGCTTGGCGAACTCGGTTGCGACGACGGCATCGGATTAATCCAAAAACAGGCTTGAAAAGCAAACGAATATTGAACCATAATTCGCGCAATGAAAAGAAACACGATCAAGCTCGGGGGAAACCAAGAGATCAGGGACGCGTCGGTCCCGGCCCCCGCGACAGCTTGAGGGCTATCGAAGCCGGCGCCGCTGCATGGCAGCGAGGCCGCCGGCCCACTGCGCGTTGCGTGCGGCCAGAACGCCGCCGCCCGGATTCATTTGACCGCTGATAGCAATAGCCTTGAGTCGAACGGCGCGACGATGGTCGCAGGCGCACCGCCGCTTTTTCGTCCTGTTCGTCGTGGCGGGCGGCATCGTCGTCCCGCTCGTTGGCGATCCGGTCGTCTGTCGCTCCGATCCCGGCAGACCAATGCCAACGGCCCTGGCTTTCCATCCGACCGTTCGTCCGAACACCGGCATACCTCACCCACGATCCCCCGGTCGCCGGCACGCCATCGGGCCGGGCGCGGCGCGGCCAACGGGCGCGCGAGAGAGCCGAATAGCCCCTTGCAATTTACAAGAATGTTGAACCATAATTCTACCCGACCAAATGATGCTGTTCGACATCAATAACCGAGAGGGAGGCGGGATATGGTCCGCTCAGTTTCCAAGCTGCTGATTTGCACCGCGATCGCCGCGGGCGCACTCGCCACCGCGGCGATCGCGCAACCCAAGGGAGAGCCGATCAAGATCGGCGCGATCCTGTCCCTGAGCGGACCCGGCGCCGGCCTCGGCCAGCCCGAGCGCGCCGGCATCCTTCTCGCCGAACAGGCCATCAACGCACGCGGCGGGATCAACGGCCAGCCGGTCAAGATCATCATCGAGGACGACGGCTCAAAACCCGACATCGCCAAAAGCAAGGCCGAGCGGCTGGTCTTCGACGAGAAGGTGGTGGCCATGATCGGTCCGTCGCTCACCGCCAGCACCGGCGCCGTCAGCGCCATCACCAATGCCGAAGGGCTGGCGCAGATCACCTTCACCGGGCTCGGCCCGAAGATCGAGCTGACCTACAAGTCGCTGTACCACGTGCTGCCGCCGCAGGAACTCAACGCGCGCGCCATGCTGGAATACACCACCAAGGCGCTCAAGGCGAAGCGGATCGGCGTGCTGCACGACACCGGCTACGGCCAGGTCGTGCTGAACTCGCTCAATGCGCTGCATGACAAGTATGGCGTCGAGTTCACCGCGGTCGAGAAATTCGAGGTCGGCGCAACGGACGTCAGCGCGCAGGCGGCAAAGGTGCGCGCCGCCAATCCCGAGGTGGTGTTCGTCATCGCCACCTCTCCGGTGCCGTTCCGCAACGCCCGCCAGGTCAAGATCGAGCAGCCGATCGTCTCGGCCATCGGCTCGGCCTCCTACGACTACATCCGCGGGATCGGCGAGTTCGCCGACGATATCGTCTTCCCCGAATTCGTGGTCGGCGAAGACCCGAAGCCCGAGCAGAAGGAATTCGTCGCCGCGTTCCAGAAAGCCTACAATGCGCTGCCGAAGAATTTTGAGGCCGCCGGCTGGGATTCCGCCCAGATTCTCGCCAGCGGCATCGCGAAGGCCGGCGGCGCCAAAGCCACCCCCAAGGAGATCGCAGCCGCGATCCGTGGCGTCCATCAAGGGGCCATGGCGAAGTACGATTTTTCCCGCGACGACATGACCGGCATCGAACTTTCGAGCTATGTGTTCTCGAAAGTCGTGAAGGGGAAGTTCGAGCGGCTTCCCTTCGTGGCGAAGTAAGGGTTACGACATAACGGCGGGCGCCGGCGGCGGGCGAAAGCCGCCGGCATCCGCACCGCTGAACGTCGCCCGCATCGCAGGCAGGTCATGGTTTTATCCCTCTGGATCCAGGCTATTCTGTCCGGCGTGACGAATGGCTTCGTTTACGGGCTCATCGGACTTGGCATCGCCGTGGTGTTTCGTGGCGCGCGGATCATCAACGCGATGCAGGGCGACTTCGCCCTGCTGGGCGGCGTCGTCGCCTATCTGCTCGTGCACAATCTCGGCTGGCCGCTGCCGGCGGCCTTTCTCGCGGCAATGCTGAGCGGCGCGGTCTGCGGCATGCTGGTGGAGCGGCTATTGATCCGGCCGACCGCCAGGCGCCAGGGCACGGACGACAGCTATCTTCTCGTCACGCTCGGCGGCGCGTTCGCCGTCTCGGCCAGCGTGCTGCTGTATTTCGGCCGCGACTCCTACGTCCTGCCGGGTATCGGCGGCGATCAATCCGTCGACGTTTTCAACGCCGCCATCCGGGTTCATGCGCTGGCGCTGATCGTCATCGGCACGCTGGTGGTCATCGCCCTGCGCTGGTTCTACCGCGGCACCCGCCTCGGCCAGGCGATGCTCGCCGCCTCCATCGACCCCGACGGCGCGCAGACGATCGGCATCAACGTGCCGCTGGTGCGGACCTTGACGTTCGGCCTCGGCGGGCTGGTCGGCGGCCTTGCCGGCATGCTGGTCACGCCGTTGATCAATCTTCACTACGAAATGGGGCTGCTGCTGACCCTGAAGGGCTTTGCCGCCGCCGTGCTCGGCGGGCTGACCAGCCCGTTCGGCGCGGTGTTCGGCGGACTGGTGCTCGGCCTCGTCGAATCCCTCGCGATCGTCACGGTATCGTCGGGCTACAAGGACGTCATCGCGATGACGATCCTGATCCTGATCATGATCGTCATGCCGCAGGGGCTGTTCGGCCGTCGCGGCCGGATGGGAGGGTAGAGCGATGTCGAGCCGCCGGATTGCGGTGACCGCTTCGCGAACGCTCACGATCGCCGCATGGATCGCCGGCATCGCGGTGTGGGCCGCCCTGCCCTGGTTGCTCGGCCGCGGCAGCGTCGATATCCTGGTGTTCGCCGGCCTTTACACCATCGCCGGCCTTGGCGTGTCGTTTCTGCTCGGCCAGTGCGGCATCGTCTCGCTGGCGCAAAGCGTGTTCTACGGCATCGGCGCCTACAGCACGGCCTACGGGACGACAGTGCTGGGCTGGCCGATTCCGGCCTGCATGCTGGCCGGCATCGTGGTCAGCGGCCTCGTCGCCATGCTTGTCGGCACGCCGGTCCTGCGGCTGTCCGGATACTTTCTTGCCCTTGCCACGCTGGCGCTGGCGATCATGGGCCATGTCCTGTTCCTGGAGTGGGACTGGCTGACCGGGGGAACGCTCGGGATCGGAGGCATTCCGCACCTCTCGCTGTTCGGGTTCACGCTCAATACGCCGTTCCGTTTCTATTACTTCATCTGGCCGTGCGCCGCCGTGGTCCTGTGGCTTCACTACAACCTGCTGCGCTCGCGCACGGGAATCGCGCTGCGTGCCATGCGCGACGCGCCGTCCGCCGCCAAGGTCGCGGGCATCCGCGTGGAGTCGCTGCGCGTCCGCACCTTCATTCTCAGCGCCGTGCTCGGCTCGTTCGCCGGCAGTCTGTTTGCGCATTACGTGTCGTTCGTCAGCGTCGACAGTTTTGGCATCGATCGCGCCATCGGCTTTCTGCTGATCGCGGTGCTCGGCGGCGCGCGCTCGATCTCCGGCACGGTGGTCGGCGCCCTGTTCGTGACGGCCGCCCCGAACCTGCTCAGCCGCCTCGGCGAGATCCACCCGCTGCTGTTCGCCCTTCTCCTGATCGTCGCGGTCATCTTCCTGCCATCGGGTTTCGGCGGCGCGTTCGCCGATCTCTGGCGTCGTCTCGGCGGTTCGCTGCGCCCCACCGTCAAGGACGGGACGCCATGACGGAGGCGGCCGACGACCTTTTGAAGGTTCGCAACATCTCGCGCCATTTCGGCGGCCTCCAAGTGCTGCGCCATGTTGATTTCGCCGTGCCGGAACGGTCGATCACCGGGCTGATCGGCCCCAACGGCGCGGGAAAGAGCACGCTGTTCAACATCATTTCCGGCTTCCTGACGCCGAGCGAGGGCGACATCGACTACGCCGGCGTGCGGATCACCCCGCTCTCGATCCAGCAGCGCAGCGAAATGGGGTTGATGCGCAGCTTCCAGACGCCGCAGGTGTTTCCCGATCTGACGGTGTGGGAAAACCTGATCGTCGGCTGCCACAAGCACGGGCGGTCGGGAATGGTGGAGGGGCTGCTGGCGCTGCCCGTGGTGTGGCGGGAACGGCGCGCCGCCAGCGAGGCGGCACAGCGCATCCTGGAGGACTTCAACCTCGGCGCGGTCAGCGGCCGGCTGGCGCGGGAATTGCCGGCCGGCCAGCAGCGCATCGTCGAACTGGCGCGCGCCGTCATCGCCCGGCCGCGGCTTTTGTGCCTCGACGAGCCCTCCTCCGGGCTGAGCGCCGACGAGGTGCAGGACCTGATGGCGACGATCCACCGGATCAGCAAGACCGGCGTGACCATTCTTCTCGTGTCTCACGACATGGAACTGATCTCGGTGTGCGAGCGCATCCATGCGCTGTGCTTCGGCGAGATCATCGCCAACGGGACGCTTGCCGAGATACAGGCGCACCCCGATGTGCGCGAAGCCTATCTGGGCATTCAGTAGGGAGCGGCGCGTGCTGGCGGTCAGAAAACTTTCGGCGGGATACGGCGTGGCGAACGTTCTCTCCGACATCGATCTCGACGTCCGCGCCAACGAGAGCGTGGCCATCATCGGCGCCAACGGCGCCGGAAAGAGCACGCTGGTACGCGCGATCTGCGGCCTTCTGCCGTCGCGCGGCAGCATTTTGATGAACGAGGCGGAGCTCAACGGACAGCCGGCCTATCGCCGGGCCGACTTCGGCATCGCCACCGTTCTGGAGGGCCGGCACCTGTTCGGCGAACTCAGCCTCGAGACCAATCTGCAACTGGCCGTCAATCAGGGACAGAAGCGCAAGGATACGCAGTTCGAGTTCACCCTCGAGGCGGTGTTCGACCTGTTTCCTTTCATGCGCGAGCGCCGCGCGGCGCGGGTCGAGCTATTGAGCGGCGGCGAGCAGCAGATGGTCGCCATCGCGCGGGCGCTTCTGCTCAACCCCGACCTTCTGATCCTCGACGAGCCCTCGACCGGGCTGGCGCCGAAAGTCATGGGCGATATCGTCGGCGTCATCACCGAGCTGCGCAAACGCGGCATGGCGCTGTTGCTGATCGAACAGAACGTGGCGATGGCGACCGCCTGCACCGACCGCGCCTATGTTCTTTCGCTCGGCAAGGTGGTGGACCGGATAGACCCCCAGCGCTGGAGTTCGGCCTCGACCGCAAGCTCGCTGGCAAAGGCCTATCTCGGAGGATGATGGCGCCGACCGTTAGGGGGCCTTCCCGGCCATCCGAATATTGGGTCAATATTCTCTTGCTGCGGACCGCGCCAGCCGGCAATATGCGCCGGCCGAAGAGCCGCCTGAACGGTCGAACAAGGAGCGAGAACGTGCGGTATCAGGACTACAGGGCGCTGACGGTCGCAACCGTCAACCGCATCGCCACGGTGACGATGAACCGCCCCGAGAAACTCAACGCCGTCGACGAGAGGATGCATGAGGAGCTGTCGCGCATCTTCATCGATCTCAACGACGATCCCGACATCGATGTCGTGATTCTGACCGGCGCCGGCCGGGCGTTTTCGTCGGGCGGCGACATCGAATGGATGCAGGCGATGATCGACGATCCGGCGCGCTTTGAAAAAACGGCGCGCGAGGGAAAGCAGATCGTCTTCTCGATCCTCGATTGCGAAAAGCCGATCATCGCCAAGGTCAACGGCCATGCGACCGGTCTTGGCGCGACGATCGCGCTGTTCTGCGACATCATCTTCGCTTCGGAAAAAGCCAGGATCGGCGACCCTCACGTCAGCGTCGGGTTTGTCGCGGGCGACGGCGGGGCGGTGATATGGCCGCAGTTGATCGGCTATGCGCGCGCCAAGGAATTTCTGATGACCGGCGATCTGATGTCGGCCAGCGAGGCCGCCCGCATCGGCCTCATCAACCGCGCGCTTCCCGCCGAAGAACTGGACAGGCATACCGGGGAATTTTCCGCGCGCCTCGCCGCCGGCGCACTGAAGGCGATCAAGTGGACGAAAACCTCGGTCAATATCGGCCTGAAGCAGCTTGCGCATTCGATCATGGATGCGTCGCTGTCCTACGAGGCGCAATCGAACCGCACCGCCGACCATGCCGAAGCCGTGGCCGCGTTTCGCGAGGGACGGAAGCCGACGTTCACCGGACAATGAAATCCAGCAGCAGGCGTGGCGTACCACGATGAACTTCGACCTCCCCGAGCATATCGTCCTGTTGCAGGACACGCTGCGGCGCTTCGTCGCCCGGCACATGCCGCGCGAAGCGGCCGCGAAATGGGACAGCGAGAACCATTTTCCGCGCGATGTGTTCAAAAAGCTGTCGCAGCTCGGCGTGATGGGGCTGACCGTGCCGGAACAGTATGGCGGCGCCGGGCGCGATATCCTCGCGACGCTGATCGTCATCGAGGAACTGTCCAAACGCAGCCTGGCGATCTCGGTGCCGTATATCATGAGCGCCTGCTACGCCGGCATGAACCTCGTCGAATGCGCATCGGAGCGCCAGAAGCGGGAGCTGCTGCCCAGGGTCGCCGCCGGCGGAATGACGTTCGCCTATGGCTGGACCGAGCCGAACGTCGGAGCCGACGTGGCCAGCGTACAAACGACGGCGGTCCGCGATGGCGATGACGTCGTCGTCAACGGCACGAAGCGGTTCTGCTCGGGCGCCGATATCTGCGACTACATCTATACGCTGGTCAGGTCCGATCCGAACGGCGGCAAATCGAACGGCCTTTCGTTCGTTCTCATTCCCCCCGATACGCCCGGCGTCAGCATCACCCGGATCGAGGCCCTCGGCATGAAAGGCGCGACCACGACCGACGTGGTTTTCTCCGATGTGCGGGTGCCCGTGGCCAATATCGTCGGAGAGGACCGCGGCTGGAACGACGGATGGCGCATGATCAGCGGCTCGGGGCTCGACGTCGAGAAGCTGGAGGTCGCCGCCATCTCTCTCGGCATCGCCACTGCCGCGCTCGAGGACGCCTGGGCCTACGCGCAGGAGCGCGAGCAGTTCGGCCGGCCGATTTCCAACTATCAGTCGATCCGGCACAAGCTCGCCGACATGCACACCCAGGTTCACGCTGCCCGGCTGATGACCTACCATTCCGCATGGCTCGCCAACGAAGGGCGCCGATGCGGCACCGAGACCTCGATGACAAAACTGTTCGTGACCGAGGTCGCCAAGGCGGTGGCGCTGGAATGCCAGACCATTTTCGGCGCGTATGGTTACGTCAAGGGCTACGATACCGAGCGATACGTCCGCGACGCGCTGCTGATGCCGATCATCGGCGGATCATCGGCGATCCAACGCAACAATATCGTCAACTGGCAGGGTCTTTCGGGGGCCAGGTAAGGGCGCTGTCGCCGCGAGCCTGCCGCCGGTGGTGGCGGTGGCCGTGGCCGGAAAACGCGCTAGCGCGTGGCGAGCGACCACAGGCCGGCGAACACGACCAGCGCCGCGCCGCAGGCCAGCAACAGCCGCGGCAACGCACCCGTCCTGCGATAGCGGCCTTCGGCACGGCGCGCCGTGATCAGCGCCTGCTCGTATTCGGCCGCGCTTGAGAAGGAGCAGGCAAAGCCCGCGCGTGTCGCCGCGGCGGCGCTCTCCAGCGCCAGCAGCGCGGCACGGTTGTCATGAGCACCGGCATGAAACGTATCCATGCCGCGAGCCTAACGTGGATATGGTAAACAAGCGGTTGCCCGCCGCCCGCCTCACACGGTGTCGGCGACGCCTTGCGGCGACGGGCGGTGCAAAATCTCCACCCGATGGCGCGGCCCGGTCGCGGCAGATGCGCGGCGGTCGCCGATGAAGTCCGGCACCTCGGGCGCGACCTCGATGCAGTTGCGCCCGGCCCGCTTGGCGCGATAGAGCGCGGCATCGGCCGCGGCGATCAGCACGTCGAGCGGGACCGAGGCGCGCCCGCCCGCCACGCCGACGCTGACGGTGGTCGCGAGCGGCTCGCCGTCGATCGCCACGCCGCAGCTTTCGAATGCCAGGCGCATGCGCTCGGCGGCGATCTTGGCTTCGTCGAGCCGGCACGGCAGCAGCGCGCAAAACTCCTCGCCGCCGACGCGGCCGATGATGTCGCCGGCGCGCAGCGCCAGCGCCAGCACCTCGGCGAACAGCCGCAAGATCTCGTCGCCTGCCGGATGGCCGAAGCGGTCGTTGACGCGCTTGAAGTGATCGAGGTCGAAGGCGAGCAGGCTCACGGCATCGCCGCCCTTGGCCTCCTGCGCGGCGAGCCGGACCGCCGCCCCGGCGAAGCCGCGGCGATTGAGCAGCCCGGTCAAGGGATCGGTCTCGGCTGCCGTCTTGTGGGCGCGCACCGTGCGCTCCGACACCAGCATCACCACCACGAACACCGCGCCGACCGCATACAGCACCAGTTCGATGGCGAACAGCGCGGCCCAGATGCTGTCGCCCGCGCCGCGATCGACGACGTCGCCGACGACTACCGGCAGCATCAGCACAAAGCCGTGCAGCAGCGGCACAAGCGCCGCCGGCCAGCCCCGGCGGCGCAGCGTCCGGCGGCGCTCGCGGCCGAGCTCCCAGGCGGTCAGCGTCGCATAGCTCGCGATCACCGCCACCCCGAGCATCAGCCGCGGTCCGGGCGGCAACAGCGGCGCCAGCACGCACCACGCGAGCGCGCCCGCCAGCATGCCGGACCAATGCGGATGCCGGCCATGGAAGATGCGCGCGGCGCCCCACACCAGGCCGCAGGCGGCAAAGCCGACCGCGCCGACCGCGCACGCGGCGGTCGCCGGCAGCAGCGGACTGGCAAGCGTCCAGGTGCCGACGGCGGCGGCCGCCAGCAGATACGCGGTCCCCCACCACGACAGCGCAGGGATCTTCTGCTCGCGGCCGAACACGATCAGAAGGGTGCCGAGCAGCACGCCGATCAGGGCCGCGATCAGATGCAGTGTCACGAGATCGAGTGACATCGTTATGGGTACCAGCCCCTTGCCTCCGCCCGGCCGGGTGCGCCTCCGCACGGCCCTGGGCGAGGTATTCTCTTAATCCAGGTCCGTTCTGAAACCGTTGGTTGCGTCGGTGCAATTTTCAATAAAAATCGCGACAATCTGCCGGGGCCGGCCGGACGGTCATCCGCAGCGGAAGGGCCGCGCGCCGTCGCTGGTGCGTCACGAAAAAAGGGGCGCCCGAGGCGCCCCTTTCGAAAACCGTCCGCCGCGCCCGGCGCGGCGAAACCATTTAGCGCTTGGAGAACTGGAAGCTGCGGCGGGCCTTGGCCTTGCCGTACTTCTTGCGCTCGACGACGCGCGAGTCGCGGGTGAGGAAGCCGCCCTTCTTGAGCACGCCGCGCAGC
>JBDHSY010000072.1:0-10270 GCA_039808405.1 Xanthobacteraceae bacterium | reverse complement strand
GCCTCCTATTACTCGCTGAAATTGCAGGAGCCGGCCCGGCAGATGGCGGCGGGCTGAGCCGGGTGGCCGCCGCCGTCGTGGCCGCCGGGCGACGGTCGTGAAAAACCGCGGCAAGGATGGTTCCCTTGATGGCGAACTCTGCGACAATGGCCGCGTTTTCGCAGTGATTCCCACCGTGAGACCGGACGCATCGCGCCCACTGGATAAGGCATGGTTCCTGACAATCTGAGCGAGGAGGAGGCGGCCCGCAAGCGGCCCAGCATCGCCTTCGGCGTCGAGCGCATCGGGCTCCTTGCGCTGCGTGCGCCGCTGCTCTGGACGCTGGTGCTGCTGGCGCTGTGCGTCGGGGCGGTATTCGGGCTGGAGCGCATCAAGGTCGACGACTCGCTGAGCCAGCTGTTTCGCTCCGATACCGTGGAGTACCGGCAGTACGAGGCGGTGACGCGGCGCTTTCCCTCCGCCGAATACGACGTGCTGATGGTGATCGAGGGCAAGACCCTGCTCGCCCGCGACAACCTCGAAAAGCTGCGCAGCCTCGTCACCGACCTGCAACTGATCGACGGCACCCGCGGCCTGATCTCGATCTTCTCGGCGCGGCAGGCGCCGGCGCCCGGCCAGATTCCGGCGGCGCTGTTTCCGCAAGTCCTGCCCGAGGGCGCCGCCTACGACGCCTTCATCGAGACGGTGAAGGCCAACGAGATCATCCGCGGCAAATTGCTCTCCGAGGACGGCACGCTGACGCTGGTGGTGCTGGCGCTCGAACCGGAGATCATGTCCAACAACAAGCTCAAGGGCGTGATCGGCGAAATCCGCCAGGTGATGGCCGAGGATCTCGCCGGCTCCGGCCTGACCTACCAGCTCTCCGGCGTGCCGGTGATGCAACTCGAAATCCGCAACGCGGTCGAGCGCGACGGCGTCATCTACAATGTCGCCGGCATCGTTGCCGGCTGCCTGATCGCCATCCTGTTCTTCCGGAAACTGTCGTTCATGGTGATCGCGGCGTTTCCGCCGCTGCTCGCCATCCTGCTGTCGCTCGGCGCGCTCGGCTGGGCCGGGTTTTCGCTGAACATGTTCTTGAACGTGATGACGCCGCTGATCATGGTCATCTCGTTCTCCGACTCGATGCAGCTGACCTTTGCCGCGCGCGACCGCCTGATCGCCGGCGAGAGCAAATACGAGGCGTTCCGCAACGCCATCCTGGTGGTCGGGCCGGCCTGCGTCCTGACCCACGCCACCGCCGGCATTTCCTTCATCGCGCTGATGTTCTCCAACTCCGACCTGATCCAGAAGTTCGGCGAGGCGGGGTTTGCCGCAACCGCCATCGCGCTGGTCGCGGTGCTGACGCTGGTGCCGGCGTTCGGCGTATTGCTGGTGCGCAACGAGCAGGTGTTCGCCACCCGCTTCCGCGGCGCCGACATGGGCGTCAATGCGCTGCGCGCGTTCTGCCAGTGGATCGCCGTGCGCATGGTGTCGCGGCCGGGGCTTTACAGCCTGATCGCGGTGATCGTGGTCGGCACGCTGGCCGGCATCTACGCGACGCTGGAGCCGCGCTACCGGCTCGCCGACCAGGTGCCCGACAAGCAGCAGGCGGTCGAGGCCTCGAGCCGGCTCGACGCCAAACTGACCGGCGCCAACCCGATCGACGTCCTGATCCAGTTCCCCAAGGGTGCCTCGCTCTACTCGAAGGAGACGCTCGACACCATCGCGCAGGTGCACGCGCTGGTCGAAAAGCAGGCCGGCGTCGGCAACGTGTGGTCGCTGGAGACGCTGCGGCGCTGGCTCGCCGAGAAGGCCGGCAGCAACGACGTCGCGACCCTCAAGGAATATGTCGATCTATTGCCCTCGCATCTGGTGCGGCGCTTCATCGCCGCCGATCAGGAGGCGGTGGTGGTGTCGGGCCGCGTCCCCGACAAGGACGCCAGCGACATCCTGCCGATCGTCGAAAAGCTCGACGCCGCCCTGAAGCAGGTGCGCGAGGCCCATCCCGGCTACGAGATCGCCGTCACCGGGCTGTCGGCCATCGCCGCGCGCAACAGCGCCGGCATGATCGACAAGCTGAACCAGGCGCTGACCGTCGAGTTTTTGTTCGTCGCGATTTTCATCGGGCTGGCGTTCCGCTCGGTGGTGGTGATGCTGTCGTGCATCCTGCCCGGCATTTTCCCCGTGGTGTTGTCGGGTACGGTGCTGTGGCTGTTGGGGGAGGGGTTGCAGTTCGCCAGCATGGTGGCGCTGATCGTCTCGTTCGGGCTCGGCTTGTCGGCCACCATCCACTTCCTCAACCGGCTGCGGCTCGCCGACAGTCCCGATCATCATGACGCGGCGGTGGCGGTGGAGCGGGCGACGGTGCTGGTCGGCCCGGCGCTGATCCTGACCACGGTGGTGCTGGCCTGCGGCCTGGTGGTGACGGTGTTCTCCGACCTGCCGTCGCTGCGGCTATTCGGCTGGCTCAGCGCGTTCTCGATGGTCGCAGCGCTGGTCGCCGACCTGTTCATCCTGCGGCCGACCGCGATGTGGCTGATCCAGACGGCGGTGCGGCTGCGCGGCCGCAAGACGCCGAAGGCCGCCGGATAGGGCCGGCGCGGCCTTTGTTATTAGAGCGCGAGCCGGTCGCGCCGCATCCAGCGTCGCATCATCAGCACCGCGACCACGGCCAGCCCCGCCGCCAGCCCGACCCAGATGCCGACGCCGCCAAGCCCGACCTGGAAGGCGAAAATCAGGCTGAGCGGCATGCCGAAGCCCCAGTAGCCGAACGCGGCGTAGAGCATCGGCACGCGGGTGTCCTGCAGGCCGCGCAACATGCCGGCGCCGACCACCTGTGCGCCGTCGGCGATCTGGAAGATCGCGGCCCACACGAGAAACAGCGACGCGGTGTCGATCACCGCCGCGTTGGCCGGATCGCCGGTGTCGACGAACGCGCCGATCAACAGCCGCGGCACCGTCAGCAGCACCACGCTCATCGTCGCCATGAAGCCGATGGCCAACGCGAACGCCGCCCAGCCGGCGCGGGTGACGGCGTCGCGCGCGCCCGCGCCATCGGCGAGGCCGACGCGCACCGTCGCCGCCTGGCCGAGGCCCAGCGGCACCATGAACGAGGCGGCCGCGATCTGGATCGCGATGGAATGCGCAGCGATCGCCACCGCGCCGAACTGGCCCATCAGGAACACGGCGGCGTTGAACAGCGTGACCTCCAGCGCCATGGTGGCGCCGATCGGCACGCCGAGCCGCCACAGCGTGGCAAGCCGCGCGCCGTCGGGCCGCCACCAGCGGCCGAACAGGTGGAAGCGGCGGAACTGGCGGTCGGCCAGCACCACGCCGGCGAGGCCGACAAACATAAACGTGTTCGACAGCGTGGTGGCGAGCCCGGAGCCGCGCAGGCCCAGCGCCGGCAGGCCGAGATGGCCGAACACCAGCGCCCAGTTGGCGGCGACGTTGAACATGATCGCCACCGCCGTCACCACCATCGCCCAGATCGGGCGCTCCAGCGCCGTCACGAACGAGCGCAGCGCGATGAAGCCGAGCGCCGGCAGAAAACCCCACTGCAACTCGCGCATGAAGACGTGGGCGTTGGCGGCAAGCTGCGGCTCCTGCCCGAGCGCGCGCAGCACGGCGTCGGTATGCCACAGCAGCGCCCACGCCGGCAGCGCCACGATCAGCGCCGACCACAGCCCCTGCCGGAACGTGCGCCGCACCTCGCGCACCACGCGCCGCCCGCGCCCGATCGCCTCCGCCATCATCGGCGAGGTGGCCGAGACGAGGCCGATGGCGAAGATCAACAGGCCGAAGTAGAGATTGACGCCGAGAGTGGCGGCGGCCAGCGCATCGGCGCCGAGGTGGCCGACGACGATGACGTCGGTGGTGGTCAGCGCGACCTGCGCCAGATTGGTGAGCACCATCGGCCAGCCGAGCTTGAGCGTCGCCCGGAATTCACCGAGCCAGGCATCGCGCGTGAACGCGTTGTGGCGGGCCGTCCATAACATTTGTATCGACCAGATCGGTACAGCCACCCCCACCCCACCCTCCTCCGCTTGCGGGGGAGGGATCAAGGGAGGGGGCCGCAAAGACGTGGATGCCCGGCATGACGCCGGGCATGACGGTGGAGGTGGAGGCGGGTAGCTATAGGCGGCGCCGCCGCTTGGCTAGAGGACCGCCGGCAGGGCAGACATGCGCCGCACCGTCAACGGGTCGGCAGCGCCTCCGCCGGCAGCCAGAACACCTCGCCCTGGGATTCCTCGGTGTCGAGCCACAGGAACGGCAGGTCGGGAAACGCCGCCTCGAGATTGTCGCGGCCGCGCCCGACTTCGCACAACAGCCCGCCGCCGGCCGAAAGGTGCGCCCGCGCGCCGTGCAGGATGCGCCGCACGATGGCCAGGCCGTCGGCGCCGCCGTCGAACGCCATGGCCGGTTCATGGCGGCATTCCTGCGGCAGGCCGGCCATGCCCTCGGCATCGACATAGGGCGGGTTGGTGACGATGAGGTCGTAGCGCGCTTGGCCGAGCGGCGCGAACAGGTCGCCGTGATGGAGCGCGATGCGCTCGCCCAGCCCGTGGTCGGCGACGTTGCGCTGCGCCACCGCCAGCGCGTCGTCCGACAGTTCCACGGCGTCGATCGCCGCGTTGGGAAAGGCGTGCGCGGCGAGGATCGCCAGGCAGCCGGAGCCGGTGCACAGATCGAGCACGCGGCCGATACTGGCGGGATCGATCAGCGAGGCATCGCCGCCGTCGAAATGCGTCTCCAGCAGTTCGCCGATGAACGAGCGCGGCACGATGGCCCGCTCGTCGATATAGAACGGCACGCCGCGCATGTAGATCCTGTTGAGAAGATAGGCGGCGGGCTTGCGCGTCGTCACCCGTCCCTCGATCAGCGTCAGGATTTTTTCGCCTTCGGCGCGCGTCACCCGCGCGGTCGCGAACGTCTCGAACTGGTCCGGGTGAAGAGCGAGCGCCTCGGTGACGATGAACGCCGCCTCCGCCAGCGGATCGGCGGTGCCGTGGGCGACCGCCACGCCGGCGGCGTTGAAGCGGCTCAGCGCATAGCGCACGTAGTCGAGCAGCGTGACCAGCTCGCCGGGCGCGACCTTTATTGCCGCGTTGGAAGATTTTTTAGCCATGCAACGTCGCGTTTACTGCTGAGAGCCTGTCCATCCTTCGTCATGGCCGGGTTTATCCCGGCCATCCACGTCTTTCTTCGCTGAGCAGCCGCCAAGACGTTGATGCCCGCGACATAGGTGTTCGACAGAACGCCGTTCTTCGAACGGCTATGCGCGGGCATGACGGCAAAGAACGTCAATGCGCCGCGCTGTCCCAGCGCGCGGCGGCATCGTCGTCGGCCTCGCGCGCGTCGATCCAGGTGCGGTCGCCGCCCGGGCGCTCGTCGGACTTCCAGAACGGGGCGCGGGTCTTGAGGTAGTCCATCAGAAACTCCGCCGCGGCGAACGCCGCCTGCCGGTGCGACGACGCCGTCAGCACCAGCACGATGTTGTCGCCCGGCGCGATGCGGCCGTAGCGGTGGATCACCGTGACGCCCTTGAGCGGCCAGCGCGCCAGCGCCTCTTCGACATGGCGGGCGATCTCGGCCTCGGCCATGCCGGGATAGTGCTCCAGCGTGAGCGCGGAGATGGCGTGGCCGTCCTCGTCGCCGCGGCAGCGGCCGACGAAGCTCACCACCGCGCCGATGGTCGTGTCGGCGCCGGTCAGCCGCGCGCTCTCGGTGGCGAGGTCGAAGTCGTCGCGTTGCAGACGGATGGTGACGGGCACGGTCATCGCGATCAGCCGCCGGTCATCGGCGGAAACAGCGCGATCTCGCGGGCGCCGGCAATCGCCGTATCGGTCCTCACATGGGTCTGGTCGATGGCGGCGCGGATCACCTGCGGCCGCTCGAAGGCGTGGGCGTATTCCTCGCCGCGCGAGGCGAGCCAGGCGATCAGGTCGCCGACGGTGCGCACCGCCGCCGGCGGCTCGAGCGTTTCCTCGGCCTTGCCGATCCGCTCGCGCACCCAGGCGAAATACAAAACCTTCACGTCTCGTCCTCGATCAGATGCCGCACGCCGGCGCGAAAGTAGTCCCACCCCGTATAGATGGTCACGAGCGCGGAAATCCACAACAGCAACAGCCCGATCTGCGTGGTCATCGGCAGCACCATGTCGCCGGCCTCGCCGGCGAGCAGAAAGCCGATGGCGACCAGCTGCGCGGTGGTCTTCCACTTGGCGAGCTTGGTCACCGGCACGCTGACCCGCAGCGCTGCGAGATATTCGCGCAGGCCCGAGACCAGAATTTCCCGGCACAGGATGACGATCGCCGCCCACAGCGTCCAGCCGTGGATGATGCCGTCCGCCGCCAGCATCAGGAGGCAGGAGGCGACCAGCAGCTTGTCGGCGATCGGGTCGAGCATGCGGCCGAACGCCGACTGCTGGTGCCAGATGCGCGCGTAGTAGCCGTCGAAGAAATCGGTCACCGCGGCGGCGATGAACACGATCAGCGCCACCCAGCGCAGCCACAGCGGGCCGTCGAGGATCGACTGCGCATAGATGCAGCCCACGACCACCGGAACGGCGGCGATCCGCGAATATGTGAGGATATTGGGGAGCGCCAGCGAGTGCTTCGGCAGTCCCCGGGTGGTCACGCTGTTCATCCCTTGTTCGTCCCGCAGGCCGCGCTTCGCCGCGCCGGCCGCCTCTTCGCATATCCCATCTTGCGCGCTTATGCCAACGGGTGCTGGCGCATCGTCAGTATGACGCCCCGCCGGGGTGGAAAAAGTCGAAAATCCTGCGCGCGCCCTCGGCGCTGACGCCGGGAACCTTGGCGAGGTCGGCGACCGAGGCGCGCTCGATCTCCTTCAGCGTGCCGAAATGGTGGAGCAGCGCCCGCTTGCGCGCCGGGCCGATGCCGGGGATTTCCTGCAATCCGGCCTCGCGGATGTCCTTCTTGCGCAGGGTGCGGTGCGAGCCGATCACGAAACGGTGCGCCTCGTCGCGCAGCCGCTGGAGAAAATAGAGCACCGGGTCGCGCGGCTCCAGCTTGATCGCCTCGCGCTCGGGCAGGAACAGCGTCTCGCGCCCGGCGTCGCGCTCCGGCCCCTTGGCGACCGCCAGCAGCGTCACCTGCGGCAGGCCGAGCTCGGCGAGCGCGGCGCGGGCGGCGTTGAGCTGGCCGCGGCCGCCGTCGATGATGACGAGATCGGGCCAGCGCGGGGCCGCGTCGGTGGCCGTCGCCTCCGCCGTTCCGTCCGGCTCCGGGCTCTCAGCCAGAAGCCGCCTGAAGCGCCGTTCCAGCACCTCGCGCATCATGGCGTAGTCGTCGCCGGGGGCGAGCGCCTGCGAGCGGATGTTGAACTTGCGGTACTGGTTCTTGAGAAAGCCCTCGGTGCCGGCGACGATCATCGCGCCGACCGCGTTGGTGCCCTGGATGTGGCTGTTGTCGTAGACCTCGATGCGGCGCGGCGGCTCCGGCAGGCCGAGCCGTTCGGCCAGGCCCTGCAACAGCCGGGCCTGCGTCGCGCTGTCGGCGAGCTTGCGCCCCAGCGCCTCGCGGGCATTGGTCGCGGCGTGCGCGACGAGGTCCTTCTTCTCGCCGCGCTGCGGCACGCTGACCTCGACCCGGGCACCCACCTTGATGCTGAGCGCCTGCGCCAGCAAGTCCGCCTCGGGGATTTTCTGCGACAGCAGCACGAGGCGCGGCGGCGGCTTGTCCTCGTAGAACTGCGACAGGAACGCGCCGAGCACCTCGCCGGCGTCAAAACTGCGGTCGGCGCGCGGGAAGTAGGCGCGGTTGCCCCAGTTCTGCCCGGTGCGGAAGAAAAACACCTCGACGCAGAAGTAGCCGCCTTCCTGATGCACGGCGAACACGTCGGCCTCGTCCACCGTGCGCGGGTTGATGCCCTGCTGCGACTGGATCGCCGCCAGCGCGGCCAGACGGTCGCGATAGACCGCGGCGCGCTCGAACTCGAGCGCGGCGGAGGCCTTTTCCATCTCGGCGGCCAACTGCTCCTTCACCGCGCGGCTGCGGCCGGACAGGAAGTCGGTGGCCTCCTTGACCAGCGCGCTGTAGCCGGCGAAATCGATCTCGCCGGTGCACGGCGCCGAGCAGCGCTTGATCTGGTAGAGCAGGCACGGCCGCGTCCGGCTTTCGAAAAAGCTGTCGGTGCAGGAGCGCAGCAGGAAGGCGCGTTGCAGCGCGGTGATGGTGCGGTTGACCGCCGCCACCGAGGCGAACGGGCCAAAGTAGCGGCCCGGCCGGGTCTGCGCGCCGCGGTACTTCATGATCTGCGGCGCCCAGTGGTCGCCGGTCAGAAGGATGTAGGGGAACGACTTGTCGTCGCGCAGCAGCACGTTGAAGCGCGGCCGCAGCTGCTTGATGAGGTTGGCCTCCAGCAGCAGCGCCTCGGTCTCGGTGTTGGTCGAGACGATCTCGACCGCGACCGTCGCCGCGATCATGCGGGTGATGCGCATGGCGTGGCCGGTCGGCCGCACATAGGAGGCGAGCCGCTTGCGGACGTTCTTGGCCTTGCCGACGTAGAGCACGTCGTGCCCGGCGTTGAGCATGCGGTAGACGCCGGGCGAGGAGGGGGCGAGCCGCACGGCCTGGGCGATGGCGGCGCGGCCGGTCGCGAGCGGCCCCTCGGCGACGGCGTCGTCCGCCTCCGTCACGTCTTCCGGCAGCCGCTCCTCGGCATCGTCCTCGGCGATGTCGGTGGCTGGATCGACGTCGGGCGGGCCGTCGCCGGTCCTGTTGCCGCGCGGCAGGGGAGCCGGCTGCGGCGGGCGGCCGTCGCCGTTGCGGTCATCCTCGGTCATCATGGGCCATAAACTATAGCGTTTTCGAGCGAAGTGGGCACCGGTTCGCGTGAAGAAAACGCGTCAAAACAAAACCAAAGAGCTTTGCTTTTGATTGCATCAAAAGCGAGAATGCTCTCGTCGCTCGGCTCCGCTAGGGCCAGCGAACGGGCCTTGCCGGGTGCGCGGACCTGAAGCGCGGGTCGTAACGGTCTTTTAAGGATGAGGAATGGTGCCGGCCAGTTTTAATCCCTGCTTAACCGCCGCCTATCGATAAATCTTTAATCGAACTGGTGGGAAACCGGTAACCCTCTTCGCGGTGCGCGAAGGGAACCGGCGAGCGGAGGTGCGGCGGATGATCGGGAAAGTCCTTGCAGCGGCCATGCTGGCGACGGTCGGCGTTGCGGCGAGCGCTCAGGCGGCCGACTATGCGCCTTACCGGCAGCCCTATACCGTCAACCAGCCGCTCAACGCCTATAGCTGGGCCGGCCCCTATCTCGGCGCCAATTTCGGCTACAACTGGGGCAGCGTCAGCTTCGTCCCGGCCAAGCCGTCCGGCATCAGCGGCGGCGTGCAGGCGGGCTACAACTGGCAGTCGGGGCCCCTGGTGTTCGGCGTCGAGGGCGACCTCCAGGCCAATTCCGCCAACGATACGTTTGCCGGCTGGAAGTTCTCCAATCCGTGGTTCGGCACGGTGCGCGGCCGCGTCGGCTATGCCTTCGACAACGTGCTGCTGTACGGCACCGGCGGCCTCGCTTTCGGCACCCTGCGCGCCGCCAGCTTCGCGGGAACGGAATCGCACACCAGCCCCGGCTGGACCGTCGGTGTCGGCGCCGAGTTCGGCCTGACCCGCAACTGGAGCGCCAAGATCGAGTACCTCTATGTCAGCCTGTCCGACAGCCGGTTCGGGATGACGCGCCTGCCGAACGGTTACGACTCGAATCTGGTCCGCGTCGGCGTCAATTACCGCTTCGACTGGGGCGCGCCGTTCGGCCGCGGCTACTAGCCGGTTCGCGCCCTCGCGAGCGCGGCCCGCGATTTGGCATCGAAAGGCTTGGCGGCTATAGTGCGCGGATCGGTTGCCGATCCGCGCAGCGCGCGGATTATCGGCAGCCCTGCCGCGGCGCGGCCTGATCGGGAGAACCGGCATGAACGCGCCCCTCGTCCGTCTCACCAGCCTTGCCCATGGCGGCGGTTGCGGCTGCAAGCTCGCACCCTCCGTGCTGCAGGAACTTCTGGCCAACCAGCCGGCCGCCGGCCCCTACCGGCAACTGCTGGTCGGTGCCGACACCGGCGACGACGCCGCGGTGTGGCAGATCGACGACAACACCTGCATCGTCGCCACCACCGACTTCTTCATGCCGGTGGTCGATGACCCGTTCGATTTCGGCCGCATCGCCGCCACCAACGCCATTTCCGACGTCTATGCGATGGGTGCGAAGCCGATCATGGCGCTGGCGATCCTCGGCATGCCGCTCGACAAGATCCCGGTCGAGACGGTGC
>JBDHSY010000071.1:0-10296 GCA_039808405.1 Xanthobacteraceae bacterium | reverse complement strand
AAATACCTCGCATCGTTCTGCCGGGGATTGCGAGCGGTATCAAAAAACCTTGCGCCGCAGAGGGTTTCGGAATCGTTCCGTGCGGTGCGGGCCGCTTTCCGCTGCATCGCCTCGCATCGCGACGGTCATGGCGATGGCGCGCGGCGCGCGCGCGGGACGCGACGGACAAGGCCGGGGCCGTCGTGCGTGAGAACATCGCGCGCGGAAATTTCCTCGCCGCACACCGAGCAGGTTATCACCGGATCGAACACATGGCCGCAGCCCTTGTGTTCGTGCAGCATCGGCCGGCCGCGCGCGTCGCTCATGTGCACGTCGCCCCAGTGCACGATGCTCATCAATACCGGATGCAGCGCCAGGCCGCGCTCGGTCAGCACGTATTCGTAGCGCTTCGGACTGTCCTGATACGCCACGCGCTTGAGCACGCCGAAGGCGACCAGCTTGCGCAGGCGGTCCGCCAGCAGGTGGCGGGTGATGCCGAGCCGCGCCTGAAACGCATCGAACCGCCGCACGCGCAGAAAGCAGTCGCGCAGGATCAGCAGCGTCCAGCGGTCGCCGATCACGGCGACGGTGCGTGCCACCGAGCAGGGCTCCTTGTCCAGCGTGGCCCACTTCATGACGGTTCTCCGGTGCGGCCGATGCCGCGCGATGCGCCGTTTGCGTCCCTGCACCGTGCAACCGACCGCGCCCGGTCGAGAAACCCTTGCCGGGTCGCGCCTGATTGACAGTTCTAAAAAAGAACCCTAGCGTCCCTTGTGCGCCGACGCCAGCCTTGAGGCGGCCAGCCCTCGGGCGGCCGGTGCCGCGGTGAGCGAAAGGAGCGTTGCGATGGTCTCCGTCGAGTTCCTGTTCGATGTGGGCAGCCCCAATGCCTATTTCGCCCATCGTGTGATCCCGGACATCGAGCGGCGGACCGGCGTGACGTTCGCCTACGTGCCGGTGCTGCTCGGCGGCATCTTCAAGCTGACCGGCAACCGTTCGCCGGTCGAGGCGTTCGGGCACATCGAGAACAAGCGCGCGTTCATGGAGCTGGAGATGCAGCGCTTCATGCGCCGCCACCGCGTCCCCTTCCGGTTCAATCCGCATTTCCCGGTCAACACGCTGCATTTGATGCGCGCCGCCACGGCCGCGCAGATGGAGGGCACGCTCGCGCCCTATGTCGAGGCGGTGTTCCACCACATGTGGGAGGAGCCGAAGAAGATGGACGATCCGGCGGTGGCGCGGGCGGCGCTGACGGCATCCGGCATCGACGCGGATCGCCTGTTCGCGCGCGCGCAGGAGGCCGACGTCAAGGCGTGGCTGATGGAGACGACGCAGCATGCGGTCGATCGCGGCGCGTTCGGCTCGCCGACCTTCTTCGTCGGGCGCGAGATGTTTTTCGGCAAGGACCAGTTGCGCGACGTCGAGGACGAGATCGCCGCGCAAAAGGCCTGACGGCGGTTCGATCCTGGCAAGGGAGGCGGCAGTGAACGAACGGATGGCAAGCGCGGCGGTGATCGGCGCCGGCGATTACATCGGCGCGGAGATCGCGAAAAAGTTCGCCGCCGAGGGGTTTGTCGTGTTCGCCGGCCGGCGCAACGGCGAGAAGCTCGCGCCGCTGGTGGCGTCGATCGAGGCGGCCGGCGGGCGCGCGGTCGGGCGCTCGCTCGATGCCCGCAAGGAAGACGAGATCGCCGCGTTTCTGCGCGAGGCCGATGCGCAGGCGCCGCTTCAGGTGTGCATCTTCAACATCGGCGCCAACGTCAATTTTCCCGTGCTCGACACCACCGAGCGCGTCTTCCGCAAGGTGTGGGAGATGGCCTGCTATGCCGGCTTCCTGGCGGGACGCGAGGCGGCGCGGCTGATGCTGCCGCGCGGGCAGGGCCATATTTTCTTCACCGGCGCCACCGCGAGCCTGCGCGGCGGCGCGGGCTTTGCGGCGTTCGCCGCCGCCAAGGCCGGCCTGCGCATGACGGCGCAGGCGATGGCGCGCGAACTGTGGCCGCACAATATCCACGTCGCCCATCTCGTCATCGATGCCGGGGTGGATACCGCCTGGGTGCGCGAGCGTATCCGCCAGCGCGAAGGCGAGGCGGCGCTGGCGCGGCTCGATTCCGAGCGGCTGATGCCGCCGGCCACGGTGGCGGAGGCCTACTGGCAGCTTTATTGCCAGCCGCGCAGCGCCTGGACGTTCGAGCAGGAAATCCGCCCGTTCGGCGAGCCGTGGTGAAGGAGATGGATGGAGCGGGTGGCGGGAATCGAACCCGCGTATTCAGCTTGGAAGGCTGCTGCTCTGCCACTGAGCTACACCCGCGCCGTGGCGACGCCCAGCCTCTAGCATATCGCGGCCGTCGCCTTCAACATGCCGCGACAGGGACGGCCGCTCAGGCCCGCGGGCGGGCGGCGCGGCGCGGCGGCGCGGCGGCCGTCGTGTCGGCGGCGAGCGCCTGCACCACGGTAGTCGCGATGCGGGCGACGATGCCGGCCACGTCGTCGAGGTCGCAGGCGCCGCCGGACAGCCGTTGCAGCCGCTCGGCGCCGTTGATGGTCTCGTGCGTCATCGCCAGCGCGAAGTGCAGCGCCCAGTAGATGTCGGCCTCGGGCAGCCCCGGCAGCGCGCGCCGCAGCGCGGCGGCGAAGCGGCGCAGATGGCCGATCTCGCGCGTCCTGATGCGGCGGATCACCGGCACCGATTCCGCCGAGGCGCGCACCATGAAGCGCGCCGCCGCCGAACGCTGCCGGTCCGGGCCAAGGCAGCCGCGCAGCGGCGGGCCGACCAGTGCCGCGATGACCGCCTCGACAGCGGCCCGCCCGCCGCCGGCATCCTCCGCGGCCTTCAGCTCCGTGAGCCGCTCGCGGTTCAGCGCGACGGAGCGGCTGACGTAAAGCTCGGCGATCAGGTCCTCCTTGGAGCCGAAGTGATAGTTGACGGCGGCGAGGTTGACCTCCGCCGCGGCCACGATGTCGCGCAGCGTCACCTCGCCGAAGCCGCGGTCGGCGTAGAGCCGTTCGGCGGCGGCGAGAATGGCGAGCCGGGTCTGGTCGGTGGACATGGGCGTCCGGGCTTCAGGGTTGCGGGGATATCGCGATCCGAGGGGATTGCAATTCAAACAACTGTATGAAACTATCGTTTGAAGGTCGGGGCTGTCAACGCCGCAGCGCGCAACGCCAACCCCGGCGCGTCCGTTCGAGCCCTTTGCGCGACCGCGATGGTCGGCGCAAAGCGTGGCAGGCGGCGTTTCGTGTGTCAGCAACCGAGGATCGTCCGATGGATTTCTCCCTGTCCAGCCGCCAGCAGGAATGGCTCGATCGCGTCACCACCTTCATGCAGACCCATGTGCGCCCGGCCGTGCCGGTCTACGACCAGCAGGATGCCGCCGGCGAGCGCT
Source organism: Xanthobacteraceae bacterium (assembly GCA_039808405.1). Lineage (GTDB taxonomy): Bacteria > Pseudomonadota > Alphaproteobacteria > Rhizobiales > Xanthobacteraceae > PRO6. The sequence goes on along the minus strand of JBDHSY010000071.1, from coordinate 6,931 downwards.
GGAAGGTGATCCCGGTCATCGAGGATCTGAAGAAGAAGGCGAAGGCCGAAGGGCTGTGGAACATGTTCCTGCCGCCGTCGTCGCACGACGACGCGGAGTTTCACGGCGCCGGCCTGACCAATCTCGAATACGCGCTGTTGTCCGAGCAGATGGGCCACATCGCGTGGGCCTCGGAGGTGTTCAACTGCTCGGCGCCGGACACCGGCAACATGGAAGTGTTGATGCGCTACGGCACCAGGGAGCAGAAGCAGAAGTGGCTGCGCCCCTTGCTCGACGGCGAAATCCGCTCCGCCTTCCTGATGACCGAGCCGGCGGTCGCCTCGTCCGACGCCACCAATATCGAGACCAGCATCCGCCGCGAGGGCGATGAGTACGTCATCCAGGGCCGCAAGTGGTGGTCGTCGGGCGTCGGCGATCCGCGCTGCAAGGTCGCGATCGTGATGGGCAAGACCGACCCGACGGCCGCCCGCCACCAGCAGCAGTCGCAGATTCTGGTGCCGCTCGATGCCAAGGGCATCACCATCGAGAAGATGCTGCCGGTGTTCGGTTTCGACGACGCGCCGCACGGCCATGGCCAGGTGCTGCTCGACAACGTGCGCGTGCCGGCGAAAAACCTCCTGCTCGGCGAGGGGCGCGGCTTCGAGATCGCGCAAGGCCGCCTCGGCCCCGGCCGCATCCATCACTGCATGCGCACCATCGGCGCCGCCGAGGAGGCGCTGGAGAAGATGGTGAGGCGGCTCGCCTCGCGCACCGCGTTCGGCAAGAAGATCATCGAGCACTCGGTGTGGGAGCAGCGCATCGCGCAGGCGCGCACCGACATCGAGATGACGCGTCTTCTCTGCCTCAAGGCCGCCGACATGATGGACAAGGTCGGCAACAAGACCGCGCAGCTCGAGATCGCGATGATCAAGGTGGCCGCGCCCAACGTGGCGCTGCGCATCATCGACGACGCCATTCAGGCGTTCGGCGGCGGCGGCGTCTCCGACGAGGCGGGGCTCGCCAAGTCCTATGCCCATATCCGCACGCTGCGGCTTGCGGACGGCCCGGACGAAGTCCACAATCGCGCCATCGCGCGGCTGGAGCTGCGCCGCTACGCCAACTCGGCGGGGAAGAAGTAAGCGAGGGCGAGGGTGGTCGGTTATCGGCGCGACGAGGATTATTCGGGCACCAAACCCGTCGAGGAGCGTCATCGCATCGATGAGGCGCGCCTCGACGCCTGGATGCGCGAGCATGTCGAGGGCTATCGGGGGCCGCTGACGGTTCTGCAATTCAAGGGCGGCCAGTCGAACCCGACCTACCGGCTGAACACGCCGTCGCGGTCCTACGTGCTGCGGCGAAAGCCGTTCGGCAAGCTGTTGCCGTCGGCGCATGCCGTGGACCGCGAATTCCGGGTGATCTCGGCGCTGGGCCAGCAGGGCTTTCCGGTGGCGAAAGCCTATGCGCTGTGCACCGACGACGCGGTGATCGGCGCGGCCTTCTACATCATGTCGATGGAAGAGGGGCGCGTGTTCTGGGACCCGACGCTGCCGTCGCTGCCGCGCGAGGCGCGCCGCCCGATCTTCGAGGACAAGATCAAAACGCTGGCGCGGCTGCACCAGTACGATCCGCAGGCGATCGGGCTTGGCGACTACGGCCGCCCCGGCAATTACTTCGCCCGCCAGGTCGATCGCTGGACCAGGCAGTATCGCGCCTCGGAGACGCAGACGATCCCGGAGATGGACCGGCTGATCGAGTGGCTGCCGCGCACCGTGCCGGAGCAGGAGCGGGTGTCGGTGGTGCATGGCGACTTCCGCCTCGACAACATGATCTTCCACCCGACCGAGCCGCGCGTCATCGCCGTGCTCGACTGGGAATTGTCGACGCTCGGCGATCCGCTCGCCGACTTTACCTACCTTCTGATGCAGTGGGTCATGCCGGGGCTCGACGGCGTCGACCTCGCCGCGCTCGGCCTGCCGACCATGAACGAGGCGGCGACGCTTTACTGCGAGGCGACCGGCCGCGCCGGCATCAGCAATCTCGACTGGTATTTTGCCTACAACCTGTTCCGGCTCGCCGGCATTTTGCAGGGCATCGCCGGACGCATCCGCGACGGCACCGCGGCCAGCGACAAGGCCAAGGAATCGGCCGCGCGCACCGTGCCGCTGGCGCAGGAGGCGTGGGCCTATGCGCAGAAGGCGGGGGCTGTGTGAATCGAAGCGTCGTACCCGATGCTCAGATCGGCTTGCCGGCGTAGGGCATCGAGGCGGTCAGGCCGCCGTCCACCGGGAACGCCTGGCCGTTGACGTAGGAGGCTTCGTCGCTGAGGAGAAACAGCGCCATCGCCGCGATCTCGTGCGGCTGGCCGGCGCGCTTGAGCGGGTTGAGCTGGCCGATTTTTGCTTCCGTGCCGCGCTCGGCGGCGCGCTCGAACAGAGGCCGCGTCATCCCGGTTTCGATCAGGCCGGGGCACACGGCATTGATGCGCACGCCGGTGCCGGACAGCGAGTAGGCGGTGGTCTGCACCAGGCTGATGACGCCGGCCTTGCTCGCGGCATAGGGATGGCCGCTGGCGCCGGCTTTCAGCCCGGCGACGGAAGCCGTGCAGACGATGGCGCCGTGGCCTTGGCCGGTCATCAGGGGAATGGAATGCTTCACCGCCAGGAACGGCCCGATCAGGTTGATGCGCAGCACCTCCTGCCAGTGCTCGGGCGTCTGCTCGGCGAGCGGTATGAGCCCGCCACCGATGCCGGCATTGGCCCAGATCGCATCGAGCCTGCCGTAGGCCGCCACCGCGCGCGCGATAAAGCCCTGCACGTCGGTCTCGTTGCCGGCGTCGGCGATGAACGCTTCGGCGATGCCGCCGGCGTTGGTCACCTCCGCCACGGTCTCGATCACGCTTTCGCTTTGATCGACCGCGATCAGCGTCGCGCCCTCGCGGGCGAACATCAGCGCCGCGGCGCGGCCGATGCCGCTGCCGGCGCCGGTGATCACCACCGATTTGCCGTCGAGGCGACCCATCCGCATTCTCCCGTCCGTCATGACGCTGCGCGACACTTGCCGCCGCGTGGACTGTCCGTCGTGCGCCAGCGGGCGCGCCGCGCGGCACGCCGTCTCCGGCTACAGTAGTGAAGGCTCGTCCGATGTCCAATCGCAAAGTGCAGATCGCAACCGGCATTCCGCCGCAGCCGGACGGCGTCGAGATCACGCGCTGGTGGTGGGTGCGGCACGCGCCGGTGCGCGTCGATCAGGGCCGCATCTACGGCCAGACCGACCTGCCGTGCGATTGCAGCGACAGCGTGGTGTTCGGCGCGGTGGCACGCATCCTGCCGCGACAGGCGAGGTGGTATGCGAGCCAGCTTCAGCGCACGCACCAGACCGCGCAGGCGCTGTTCGCCGCCGGCGCCGCGCCCGCCGCGCTGACGCAGGACGAAGCCTTCGCCGAACAGCATCTCGGCGCGTGGCAGGGCCGCAACCGCGCCGAATTCTTTGCCAGCCGCGCACCGGAGATCGGCAGCTACTGGTTCGCGCCGGCCGATGAGCGCGCGCCGGGCGGGGAGAGTTTCGTCGACGTGTTCGAGCGGGTGCGCGCGGCGATTTTGCGCATCAACGCGCTTAATCGCGGCGGCGACATCGTGGTGGTGTCGCATGGCGGGCCGATCAAGGCGGCGATCGCGCACGCGCTTGGGCTCGAAGCGAAGGCGGGGCTCGCCTTCGCCATCGACAACTGCTCGGTGACGCGGCTCGATCACCTTGCGGGCGCCGGCGAGATCGGCTGGCGCGTGCCGATGATCAACCAGCAGCCGTGGATCGCCGATCCCTCGCACGCCACGATGCACCAGCCGGCCGGACCGGAGATCGCCACCCCGACCAAGCTTGCTTAAAGCGTTTTCGAGCGAAGTGGGAACCGGTTCGCGTGAAGAAAACGCATCAAAACAACAATCCAGAATTTCACGCATCATCACGGGAGACAGCCATGACCTTGTTCGACATGACCGGGAAAGTCGCGCTCATCACCGGCTCCTCGCGCGGCATCGGCCGTGCCATCGCCGAGCGCATGGCCGAGCATGGCGCGAACGTGGTGATCTCCTCGCGCAAGCAGGACGTCTGCGACCGGGTCGCGGGCGAGATCGAAGCGAAGTACGGCAAGGGCCGGGCGGTCGCCATCGCCGCCAACATCTCGAGCAAGGAGAACCTGCAACACCTCGTCGATGAGACCAACGCGGCCTTCGGCAAGATCGACGTGCTGGTCTGCAACGCCGCGTCGAACCCGTATTACGGGCCGCTTGCCGATATCTCCGACGATCAGTTCCGAAAAATTCTCGACAACAACATCGTTGCCAACAACTGGCTCGTCGGCATGGTGGTGCCGCAGATGATCGCGCGCAAGGACGGTGCCATCACCATCATCTCCTCGATCGGCGGCCTCAAGGGCTCGACCGTCATCGGCGCCTACTGCATCTCCAAGGCGGCCGACATGCAGCTTGCCCGCAACCTCGCCTGCGAGTACGGGCCGCACAACATCCGCGTCAACTGCATCGCGCCGGGCCTGATCAAGACCGATTTCGCCAAGGCGCTGTGGGACGATCCCGAGAACCTGAAAGCTTCGACCTCGCGCGCCCCGCTCGGGCGCATCGGCATCCCGGACGAGATCGCGGGCGCCGCGGTGTTCCTGTCGTCGGCCGCCGGCAATTTCATGACCGGCCAGACCATGGTAATCGACGGCGGCGTGACCGCGAGCTAAACGGGATCGAAGTTCGGAAGGGGCGTCATGAGTCTTGCGCTTCTCGTCTCGGCGGCACTGGCCGGCGCCGCCTATACGCTCATTCCCGGTCCCGCGTTTCTGGCCCTGCTCGGCATCGGCGCCAGCCGTGGCCGCGGGCCGGCGACGGGCTTTCTGGTCGGGCACTTTGCCGGCGATATCGTGTGGGCGACGCTGTCGCTGGTCGCCATCGTCGGCGCCCGCGTCATCGGCCGGGGGTTTTTCGACGCGCTCGGCCTGGTGTGCGGGCTTTATCTGTGCTGGCTCGGCATGGCCGCCCTGCGCGCCCGACGCGGCGGCGACGGCGAACTGTCGGCCGCGCCGAAGCGGCCGGTGCTGCGCGGCCTCGCCTTCGGGCTGACCAATCCAAAAGCCTATCCCGTGTCGATCGCCATGTTCACCGCGCTGCTGTCGGGATCGGCCGAGTCGCTCGGCTGGTCGGCGCTGCCGGCGTTGTTGCTGGCGGCCTGCGTCGGCTTCGTCGTGGCCGATGCGATCCTGATCGTCGTCGCCGGCGCGCCATGGGTCCGCCGCATCTATCGGCGCTACGACATCTGGATCACAAGGGCCTCGGGGCTGATCTTCATCGGCTTCGGCGTGCACGCCCTGAGCGAGGCTGTTGCCGGGCTGTTTCCCCGCAAGGTCTGAGGCTGCCGACGTCTGCGCGGGGCGCGGGGCTACTCCAGCGCCGCATTGACCAGGCTGCGCACGATGTTGCGGAAATATTCGCGCTGCCCCGGCCCTTGCGTCAGCAACAGCGCGAACAGCTCCTCCTGCGAGTCGATCCAGAAGAACGTGCCGGCGATCCCGCTCCAGTAGAACTGGCCGACGGAGCCCGCGATGGGTGCCAGCCCCTCGTGCGTGCGCACGCAGAAGCCGAGGCCGAAGCCGTGGCCGGGCGGCAGCATGGTGCCGTTGATCGCGACCGTCGGGTCGAGGTGGTTGGCGGCCATGAAGGCCAGCGTCTTGCGGCCGATAATCCGTTCGCCGTCGAGCGTGCCGCCGTTCAGCAGCATCTGGCAGAAGCGGGCGTAGTCCATCGCGGTGGACACGAGGCCGCCGCCGCCGGATTGCATCGCCGGCTTTTCCGTCATGTCGAACAGCCGGACCGCTTCCCCGCTCCACGGATCGGTGGGGAAGGGTTCTGCCGCGCGGCCCTTGTTGGCGGCGTCGGTGTGAAAGCCGGTCTCGGTCATCCGCAGCGGCGCGAGGATGCGTTCGGTGAGGACCGCGCCGAGGCTGCGGCCCGACACCACCTCGAGGACGCGGCCGAGAATGTCGGTGGAGCGGCCGTAGTTCCATGCCGTGCCGGGCTGGCACACCAGCGGCAGGCCGGCGACGATGCGGGCGTGTTCGGCGTTGTCGATCTTGCGGCTGCTCACCCGCGTCTGCCGATAGAGTGTCTGCACGGCGCCGTCGCCGGCGTATTCGTAGGTGATGCCGGAGGTGTGGCGCAAAAGGTCCTGAATGGTGATCGGCCGCACAAGCGGCACCAGTTCGAGCTTGCCGCCATCCTCGACCCCGACTTTCTGCGCGGCGAACTCGGGGATGTATTTTGCGAGCGGATCGGTCAGCAGCAGGCGGCCGTCCTCCACCAGCTGCATGATGGCGATGGAGACGATCGGCTTGGTCATCGAAAAAATGCGGAACAGCGAGTCTTTCGCCATCGCCGTGCCGGTCGCCGGGTTCTGCGCGCCGAGCGCCTCGAAGTAGCCGATCTTGCCGCGCCGCGCCGCCATGGCGACGACGCCGGGAATGGTGCCGTCGTCGATGTCGCGGCGGAAGGCGTCGGTGATGCGCGACAGCCGCGTTGCCGAGAAGCCGAGCGCCTGCGGCCGGCCCTGCGGCAGCGGCGGCGTTGTCGGCGCGGCGGCGGCTTTGGCGGAAGGGCTGCGGGCGGGTTTGGCGGCGGCTTTGGCAGGCATGATCGCGTCCCTTGATTGCTTACCTTGCGCTTCCGTTCTCGTCGTCGCGACACGACGCCGGAAAGGGGCGTGCCGGCGCGAATTGGGTCGGACCTTGCACCAGATTTTGGCCCTTGAACAGAGCCGCTATCCGCAGTAACCACCGCCGGTTTATGGCCGCACGGATGGGCCGGCGGGCGAGAGTGGATCGACATGGCAAAAGAGAAATTTGAGCGCACGAAGCCCCACTGCAACATCGGGACGATCGGGCACGTCGACCATGGCAAGA
>JBDHSY010000070.1:0-10330 GCA_039808405.1 Xanthobacteraceae bacterium | reverse complement strand
GAAGGCGGGCACGCCGTAGCCGTATTCGGCGGCGTGATCGAGCAGTTGTCGAAGCGTGATGCGGGCCATGGTCTGTCCTCGGCATGTCCTCGTTGGTCAGCGGACGTGATTGGCAGTTGCGGTCATTGCACGCAGCCGCGGGCGTAGAAGCGGGCGATGGCGCGCTCGGCCGCCGCGACGACGGCCTCCGGGGTGATGTCGAAGCGGCGATAGAGATCGTCGGCCGGTGCGGAGGCGCCGAACCCGGTCATGCCGACGAACTCGCCCGACGAAGTGAGGAGGCGCGGCCAGGTGCCCTCGACCGCGGCCTCGACGCCGACGCGCGGGCCGAAGCCGAGCACCTCGGCGCGGTAGACGGCATCCTGTTCGGCGAACAGTTCGAGGCAGGGCATCGACACCACCGCGGCGTGAACGCCCTTTTCGGCCAGCCGGCGTGCCGCTGCGATGGCAATCGCCACCTCCGAGCCGGTGGCGATCAGCGTGACGCCGCGCAGGTCGTCGGGCTCGAGCGCGACATAGCCGCCACGCGCCACCTTGTTGGCGCCGGCATCGTCGCGGAACGCCGGCAGCGCCTGCCGCGACAGGCACAGCACCGACGGCCGCCGCGCCTCGCTGAGCGCGCACTGCCACGCCTCCGCCGTTTCCACCGCATCGGCCGGGCGAAACACCAACAGGTTCGGAATGACCCGTAGCGCCGCCAGATGCTCGACCGGCTGATGCGTCGGACCGTCCTCGCCGAGACCGATGGAATCGTGGGTCATGACGTGGACGACGCGCACGCCCATCAGCGCCGCCAGACGCAGCGCCGGCCGTGCATAATCGGAGAACACCAGAAACGTGCCGCCATAGGGGATGAAGCCGCCGTGCAGGGCGATGCCGTTCATCGCCGCCGCCATGGCGTGCTCGCGGATGCCGTAATGGATGTAGCCGCCGGCGAATGCGCCCGCCTTCACCGGCTGCTGCGACGATGCCAGCGTCAGGTTGGAATGCGTCAGGTCGGCCGAGCCGCCGACCAGCGCCGGCATGGCCGGGGCGACCGCCTCGATCACCCGCTGCGACGCCTGTCGGGTGGCGAGTTTTGGCTTGGCGGCCGCAAAATCGGCGCGCAGCCGCGCGAACGCTTCGTCGGCCTCGACGGGAAGCTCGCCGGCCAGCGCGCGCGCAAAGCGATCGCGCACGTCGGCGCTCTTGCGCGCCAGCCGCTTCTGCCACTCGCTGCGGCCACGGCGCCCGTGCGTGCCGACCGCGCGCCACGCCGCCAGCACGGCCTCGGGAATCTCGAACGGCGCATGCGGCCAGCCGAGCGCGGCGCGCGTTGCGGCGATCTCGCCCGGCCCGAGCGGCGCGCCGTGCGCCTTCTCCGAACCGGCACGGGTCGGCGCACCGCGGCCGATGACAGTGCGGCACGCGATCAAGGACGGCGCACGGGAGATGTGCGCCGCCTCGATCGCGGCCACGATGGCTTCAGGGTCATGGCCATCGATGGAGCGGACCGACCAGCCGGAGGCCGCAAAGCGCGCCGGCTGGTCGTCGGAACAGGACAGCGAGGTCGGGCCGTCGATCGAGATGCGGTTGTCGTCGAACAGCACGATCAGCCGGTTGAGCCCGAGATGGCCGGCGAGCGACACCGCCTCGTGGCTCAGGCCTTCCATCAGGCAGCCGTCGCCGGCGATCACGTAGGTGAAATGATCCACCAGGTCGTCGCCGAAGCGCGCGTTCAGCATGCGCTCGGCGAGCGCCATGCCGACGGCGGTGGCGATGCCCTGCCCGAGCGGCCCGGTCGTCGTCTCGACGCCCGGCGTGTGGCCGTATTCGGGATGGCCCGGCGCCCGCGAGCCCAACTGGCGAAACGCCTTCAGCTCGTCGAGCGTCATCGCCTCGAAGCCGGTGAGATGGAGCAGCGCGTAAAGCAGCATCGAGCCGTGCCCGGCGGACAGCACGAAGCGGTCGCGGTCCGGCCACGCCGGGTCGCCGGCGTCGAACTTCAGGTAGCGGGAGAACAGCACGGTCGCGACGTCGGCCATGCCCATCGGCATGCCGGGATGGCCGGAGCCGGCTTTCTCCACCGCATCGACGGCAAGAAAACGGATGGCGTTGGCCATGTCGTCGTGCGTCACCGCGGCCGGCGCGGCGGTGCCACGGAGAGCGAGGGAGTTGACGGTCATGCGGCGCGCCTCTTGCGGTCGATCAGTTGCAGGATCAGCGGCGTCAGGATGAGCTGCATCGCGAGGTCGAGTTTGGAGCCGTGGATGACGATCGAGTTCGCCCGCGACATAAAACTGTTCGGGATCATCGACAGCAGGTAGGGGAAATCGATGCCGCGCGGGTTCTTCATGCGGATCACCACCATCGATTCGTCCGGCGTCGGGATCCACCGCGCGATGAACGGATTCGAAGTGTCCACCGTCGGCACGCGCTGGAAGTTGATGTCGGTCTCGGTGAACTGCGGGCAGATGTAGTGGATGTAGTCGGGCATCCGCCGCAGGATGGTGTCGGTCACGGCTTCCGTGGAGTAGCCGCGCGCGCTGCGGTCGCGGTGCAGCTTCTGAATCCATTCGAGGTTGATGACCGGCACCACGCCGATCTTGAGGTCGGCATATTGCGCGACGTTGACCTTGTCGGTGACGACCGCGCCGTGCAGCCCTTCGTAGAACAGCAGGTCGGAATCGTTGGGCAGCGGCTCCCAAGCGGTGAAGGTGCCGGGCTCGCCGCCGTAGCGCGCCGCCTCCTCGTCGTCGTGGACGTAGTGCCGCGTCGTGCCGGTGCCGCTCTCGCCGTAGCTGCGGAACACCTGCTCCAGTTCCTCGAACAGGTTGGTTTCCGGGCTGAAGTGGCTGAAATGCCTGTTGCCGCGTTTGGCCGCCTTGGCCATCAGGCTGCGCATCTCGGCGCGGTTGTAGCGGTGGAAGGCGTCGCCCTCGATATAGGCGGCGGTCACTTTCTCGCGGTGGAAGATCTGCTCGAAGATGCGCTTGACCGAGGTGGTGCCGGCGCCGGAGGAGCCGGTGATCGAGATGATCGGATGCTGTCTGGACATCGCCGCCTCGCCCGTCAGACGCGAAACAGGCCGCGATGCGCGAACAACGGCGCGCGCTCGACCGCGACGGCGGTGGACTGGAACAGCCGCTCGAGGCGCTCCACCTTGCTGCGCGAGCCCATGATCAGCGGCACGCGCTGGTGCAGGTCGCGCGCGGCGAGGTCGAGGATGCGGGCGCGTCCGGTCGAGGCCGCGCCGCCCGCCTGCTCCATCAGGAACGCCATCGGGTGCGCCTCGTAGACCAGGCGCAGGCGGCCCTCGCCATACCCCTCGCGCGCGTCCGCCGGATAGAGAAAGATGCCGCCGCGCACCAGGATACGGTAGGCCTCCGCCACCAGCGCGCCGATCCAGCGCATGTTGAAGTCGTGGCCGCGCGGGCCTTCGCGCCCGGCGATGCAGTCGTCGATATAGGTGCGGACCGGCGCCTCCCAGTGCCGGGCGTTGGAGGCGTTGATGGCGTATTCCGGCGTGTCGTCGGCGATCCGCAGGCCGGCCTGCGTCAGCTTGAACACCCGCTCGGTGCGGTCGAGCGTAAAGATGTCGACGCCCTCGCCGAGCGTCAGCACCAGCGCGGTGCGCGGGCCGTAGACGACGAAGCCGGCGGCCAGCTGCGCATGGCCCGGCTGGTGGAAGGCGGCGTTGACGTTGGCCGGCGTCGGCAGGATCGAGAAGATCGTGCCCATCACCATGTTGGCGCCGAGATTGGACGAGCCGTCGAGCGGATCGACGGCGACCGAGATCGGCGCCGACGCGTCGCGGATGGTCGGCGTTTCCGCCTCCTCCGAGGCGAAGGCGGCGATGGCGACCGGGCGCAGCGCGTTGCGGATCAGCCGGTCGGCGCGGACGTCGAGATCGTTCTGCAGGTCGCCGTCGCTGTTCTTGCCCTGCGGCTGGCCGGTGACGCCGGCCAGCGCGCCGTGCGCCGCCAGGTCGGCGATGCCGATGGCGGCCGCCGCCAGCGCCTCGACGGTCCGGCCGACGCTCAAGCGCAGCGGGTCGCTGCCGGCGAACGCCTCGATGCTACGACGCAGTGTCGGCCGCCTGGTCATGACGCCGCCTCCCTTTGTGCCGCCGGGCCGTTCGCCGTGGCCGGCGCTGCCCATGGCTTTGATCGACATGGCTTTGATCGACATGGCTCGATCGACATGGCTCGATCGGGAGGAAGGTTGACCGAGCCCCTTAAATAAGTAAAATTTCAATATTCTTCATCGAACAAAAGTTTTTATTATATGGCCGGGTTGCGCGACGTTTCCATCCGGCAATTGCGGGCGCTGGCGGCGGTGGCTGAGGGCGGCAGCGTCACGGCGGCCGCGAACCGGCTCAACCTGACCCAGCCGGCGGTGACGCTGCAGTTGCGCAAATTGCAGGCGCTGGCCGGATTGCCGCTGGTGCAGCGCACCGCCGACGGCATGATCCTCACCGAAGCCGGGCGCGAAATGCTGGCGCTGTCGGAGCGCGTCGAGGCGACGATCGCCGCCAGCGCGCTGTCGCTGGAGATGATGGCGGGGAAGAGCGGCGGGCACATCGCCATCGGCGCGGTCTCGACCGCAAAATACTTCGTGCCGTTCGCGATGGCCGCATTCTCGCAGATCCACCCGAAGATCAACATCAGCCTGTCGATCGGCAACCGGCAGGAGATGCACCAGGCGCTGCGTGGCTACGACATCGACTTCGCGATCATGGGGCGCGCGCCGCCCGACGTCGAGGTCGAGACCCACCTGATCGGCGAGAATCCGCACATCATCGTCGCGCGCAGGGACCACTGGCTCGCCGGCGACTTCGGCCTCGCGGTCGCCGATCTCACCTACGAGACCTTCATCACCCGCGAACAGGGGTCCGGCACCCGGCTGTTGATGGAGCAGTTGTTCGCGCGCGCCGAACTGGAGCCGAAGATCGGCATGGAGATGGACAGCAACGAGACCATCAAGCAGGCGGTGCTGGCCGGACTCGGCATCGCGTTCATTTCCGCGCATACGGTCGCCACCGAACTGGACGACGGCCGGCTGGTCGCGCTCGACGTCGCCGGCCTGCCGGTGGTGCGGCAGTGGTCGGTGATCCGCCGCAAGGACAAGACGCTGCTGCCGCCAGCGCAGGCGATGCTCGATTTCCTCAAGGACGAAGGTGGCCGTTTCCTGCCGCGCCTGCCGGCGAAAGCGCTGTAAGGGAAGACGCCGTGAGCCGCGGCGCCGTGCCGCTGTTGCGGCTCGAACGGGTTTCATCTAGGGTTCGCCGTCCTCTATGACGAAGCGGGAGAGACCGGGATTGCCACCGCAATGCCGGCGCCGACGGAGCAACCGCCCCGGAAACTCTCAGGCAAAAGGACCGCCGCGTCAGGACGATCTGGAGAGAGGCGCCGTTCGCGCGGCGCTCACCGAAGGAGAAACCCGCTTCAGGCCAGTCCTCGAGCGGACCAAGCTCTCAGGTACCCATGACAGATTGGGGCACCCCGCCGGATTTCACCGATCCGGCGCTCGTGTGACTCTGACTGATGGGAGCCTGAGGACGCCATGCCTCACATTGCGATTATCGGCGCCGGCATCACCGGCGTGACGACGGCCTATGCCCTGTTGCAGCGCGGCTACGACGTCACCGTGATCGAACGCCACCGCTACGCGGCGATGGAAACCTCGTTCGCCAACGGCGGCCAGCTTTCGGCCAGCAACGCCGAAGTCTGGAACAGCGTGCCGACCCTGATCAAGGGCCTGCGCTGGATGTTCCGGCCGGACGCGCCGCTCTTGATGAACCCCTCGCCGAGCTGGCACAAATATTCCTGGCTCGGCGAGTTCGCCTGGAACGTCAGAAACTACCGGCAGAACACCGTCGAGACGACGCGGCTCGCGATCGCGGCGCGGCGGCACCTGTTCGCCATCGCGGCGCAGGAGGGCATCGATTTCGATCTCGAACGCCGCGGCATTTTGCACGTCTATCGCGACCGCGCCGGCTTCGAGGCCGGCGCGCGGGTCAACGCGCTGTTGCAGGAGGGCGGTCTCGACCGGCGCGCGGTCACGCCCGAGGAGATTCGCGCCATTGAGCCGGCGCTGCACGGCGATTACTTCGGCGGCTTCTTCACGCCGTCGGATTCCACCGGCGACATTCACAAGTTCACGCGCGGCCTCGCCGCCTGCTGCGAGCGGCAGGGCGCACAGTTCGTCTATAGCACGGAGGTGACGCAAATCGCCGCGGCCGACGACGGCGGCTTCCGCATCCGCTGCACGTCCGGCTCGGGACGCGACCACAACGCCCGCGACATCGCCGCCGACACCATCGTGATCTCGGCCGGCGTGATGAGCCGACGCCTTGCCGCGATGCTGGGCGACCGCATCAACGTTTACCCGGTGAAGGGCTATTCGATCACCGTTCACCTCGACACTGCGCAGAGCCGCGAGGCCGCGCCATGGGTCAGCCTGCTCGACGAGGAAGCCAAGATCGTCACCAGCCGGCTCGGCGCCGACCGCTTCCGCGTCGCCGGCACGGCCGAGTTCAACAGCTACAACCGCGACGTCCGCGCCGACCGTATTGAGCCGCTGACCGACTGGGTGCGCACCTGCTTCCCGGCCGTCGACACCTCGCGGGTGGTGCCGTGGGCCGGCCTCCGCCCGATGATGCCGAACATGATGCCGGTGGTTCGCGCCGGCCGCCGGCCGGGGGTGTTCTACAACACCGGCCACGGCCATCTCGGCTGGACGCTGTCGGCGGCCACCGCCGAGGCGCTGGCGCAGATGATCGCCGCAAGCCCCGCGCGGGCCGGCCGGCGCACCGATGCCGGGCTGAAGCACGCCGGCTGACGATCGTCCCTCCCTCCCCTGCTCGCCGGGGGAGGGTTGAGGACGGTGCGTCAAACCTCCAGAGAAATATCCAGTTGCGAGGCGTCCGCCATCAACAGCGGGCGGCGCCCCTTGTCGATGCTGGCGAGATGGCGCGCCGTGCTGCGAATGTCGCGCGACAGCGCGCGCTGCACCGCGGCGGCGTTCTTCTGCTTCAGCCCTTCGATGATGTCCTTGTGCGCCGCCGCGTCCCATGGCGTGTCGGGCGCAAGCAGGGAAAAATACATCGTCGGGCCGCTGCGCAGCCACAGCGACTCGATCAGCCGCATCAGCACGTCGGAGTCGGCCGCCTCGTACAGCGTGAAATGAAACTGCTGGTTGGCAGACAGACACGCCATGAAGTCGCGGCGCGCGATGCCGGCGATCAGATCACTGTTGATGGCGGTCAGGCGCCTGATGGTCGCCGCATCGATATTCCGGCACGCCGCCCTCGCGGCCATGCCCTCGATCATGTCGCGCACCTCGAACAGCTCGCTGAGTTTTTCCGCCGGGATTCTCGGCACGCGGACCGACCGGCCCGGCGTTTCCTCGAGCACGTTGGCGGCCACCAGCTGGCTCAAGGCATCGCGCACCGGCATCGGGCTGGTGCCGAAGGCGGCCGCCAGCTTGCGCAGGCTCATCACCTGTCCGGGGATGAACATGCCGGCCATCAGGCCATGCCGCAGATGCCCGGCCACCCGGTCGCGGACGTGACCGCGCCGGGACTTGACCGCAGCGGAGGCTGCCTTTGCTGACGTGACGGCGCTCTTCTTCATCCATGGTCACCGTGTCGGCCGCAACGAGCAGGGCGTCACAACAGCCCTGCCCGCGCGGCACAGGAGCCGACGCCGGCGCGCCGTCACCTGTTCGAATACTTTTTCAATTCCAGCCGCGCGATCTGGTTGCGATGAACCTCGTCGGGGCCGTCGGCGAGGCGCAGCAGCCGCGCCGTGGCATAGGCCGCCGCCAGCCCGAAATCGTTGCTGGTGCCGCCGCCGCCGTGCACCTGGATCGCCCAGTCGATGACCTGACACGCCATGTTGGGCACCGCGACCTTGATCATGGCGATCTCGGCCCTGGCCACCTTGTTGCCGACCGTATCCATGGCATGGGCGGCGTTCAGCGTCAGCAGCCGCGCCTGCTCGATCATGATCCGCGCTTCGGCGATGCGCTCCTGCGTCACCGTCTGCTCCGATACCGGCTTGCCGAACGCCACCCGGCTCGCCGCGCGGCGGCACATCTTCTCCAGCGTGCGCTCGGCGAGACCGATCAGCCGCATGCAGTGATGGATGCGGCCCGGCCCGAGCCTTCCTTGCGCGATCTCGAAGCCGCGCCCTTCGCCGAGCAGGATGTTGGAGACCGGCACGCGCACGTCGCGGAACACCACCTCCGAGGCGCGGTCCGGCACGCCGTAGAAGCCGAACACCGGCAGCGGCCGCAGCACCTCGACGCCGGGCGTGTCCATCGGCACCAGCACCATGGATTGCTGCTTGTGCCGGTCCGGGTTGTCCGGGTCGGTCTGGCCCATGAAGATGTAGATCTTGCAGCGCGGGTCGGTGGCGTTGGTGGTGTACCACTTGCGGCCGTTGATGACGTAGTGGTCGCCGTCGCGCACGATGCGGCTTTCGATGTTGGTGGCGTCGCTGGAGGCGACCGCCGGCTCGGTCATGGCAAAGCACGAGCGGATTTCACCGGCCAAAAGCGGCTTGAGCCAGCGCTCCTGATGCGCCCTGCTGCCATAGCGCGCCAGTACTTCCATGTTGCCGGTATCGGGCGCCGAGCAGTTGAACACCTCAGGCGCGAGATGCGACCGCCCCATGATCTCGCACAGCGGCGCGTAGTCCAGGTTGGTGAGCCCCGCGCCGTATTCGCTCTCGGGCAGGAACAGGTTCCAGAGCCCCTCCGCGCGCGCCTTCGGCTTCAATTCCTCGACGATCGGATAGACCTTCCAGGGGCCGAGCTCTTCGGCCTCCTGATAGAAGCGCTGCTCGTTGGGATAGATATGGCGGTCCATGAAAGACGACAGGCGGCGCTTCAGCGCGGCGGTCTTTTCGGACTCGGGGTAGAGCATGGCATCCTCGGGAAAGCATGGCTGATCGCATAACGGGAGTCTTGTTGCATGCCATCGGTCTTGCCACACTAGTCTTGGCGGATCGCGTCGTACATGGTTTTTTCCTTATGCCGCGTCCCGCGCCCCGCGCCCTTCACGCGAGACGTCCCGGACCTTTGAGGAAACGCCCGATGAGCCAGACCTGGTGGCCGGACAACGGCCCCGGCGGACCGCTGCGCCGCGAAACCCATTACGACGGCCGCTCCATGCTGTGCTTCGCCGAGCGGCCCGCGACGCTTGCGGCGATGTTCGACGATCTGGTGGCGCGCTTTCCCGAGCGGCCGGCGGTGATCGAGGGGCGCACCTTGAGCTATCGCGAACTGGACGCGGTGGCGCGCACCCTCGCCGCCAATCTCGCCGGCCTCGGCATCGCGCCGGGCGAGCGCGTCGCGCTGTTTCTCGGCAACTGCTGGGAGTTCATCGCAACCGTCGCGGCCTGCGCGCGGCTCGGCGCGGTGGTGGTGCCGATCGGCACGCGCCAGCGCCGCGCCGAACTCGAATTTTTGCTCAACAACTGCGGCGCAAAGCTGCTGATCGCCGACGACGACCTGCTGGAGCACGTTCCGGCGCGAGCGGCGCTGCGAGAGCTTCGTCATGTCTTTGCCCTGCGTCACGCGTCAGACGGCGTTCGCGCCTTCGCCGACCTCTTGAACCCCGCCGCCGCACCGGCTCCGGCGCCGCACATCGCCGAGGAGGATGTCGCGGTCATCCTCTATACCTCCGGCACCACCGGCCGGCCGAAGGGGGCGATGCTGACGCATTTCGGCATCATCCATTCCTCGCTCACCTTCGCGCGCTGTCATGGCCTCAGCGAACGCGACCGCGCCGTCGTCGCGGTGCCGCTGTCGCATGTCACCGGCCTGGTCGGTGTCGCGCTGTCGACCATGGTGGTCGGCGGCTGCGTGGTGCTGATGCGGCAGGCCTACAAGACGGCGGACTTCCTCGCGCTGGCGAGCCGCGAGCGCATCACCTATTCGATCCTGGTGCCGACCATCTACACGCTGTGCGCGATGGCGCCCGACCTCGACGGCTACGACCTCGCCGCGTGGCGGATCGGCTGCTTCGGCGGCGCGCCGATGCCGATCCCGACCATCGAGGCACTGGCCCGGCGCATGCCGGGGCTCGACCTGCTCAACGCCTATGGCGCAACGGAAACGACGTCGCCGACCAGCGTGATGCCGCGCGCGGCGTGGCGCGACCATCTCGACAGCGTCGGCGTCGCCGGGCCGTGCGCCGAGATCAAGGTGGTCGACGACGCAGGCCACGAGGTGCCGCCGGGCGAGCCCGGCGAACTGCTAATCGCCGGACCGATGGTCGTGCCCGGCTACTGGCAGCGCCCCGACGCCAACGCCAGCGAGTTCATCGACGGCTACTGGCGCT